>JAUYMQ010000103.1 GCA_030698575.1 Deltaproteobacteria bacterium | reverse complement strand
CGCCGTCCCCTCCCCCCGCTACTACAAGCCGGTGCTCGATCCGGAAACCCTCTTCCAGGAATAGTCGGCGCCACATCGCCAGCATGAGAAGGCCGGGCACCTGCCCGGCCTTCTTCTTTCCGGCGTTCGCCTTCGCGCCGGCAATCGAACCCGCGTCTTGTCAGGGGGCGGGTGGGTGAATTGCGTCGGCGAAGATCTGAATGACCGCCTGCTCCGCGGGCGAGCCTGCCTCCTTCCCCGCGCGGGCAAGATCCGCCGCCAGATTCGGCACCGGCGCCGCCCGGCTCCAGACCGCGAGGATCCCCTTGCGCGTCTCGGCATCGAGTCCGGCCCAGGCCGAGGCCAGATCCCCCGGATGGGACAGCGCGAGATCGCGGACTGCGGTGATCCAGGAAGCGTGGTTCCGCGCGGCCAGAAGCAGTCCGCGCGCGTACCTGGCGCCGCCCGGCTCACCGTCACGGGGCGCGTAGTAAGAGGGTTCCTCGACGTCGGGCTTCTTCGCCGCCGGCGCCGCAGGCGCAGCCTGCTTCAACATCTCGCGCGCGGCGTGGGGCGTGACCGTCGATGCGGCGACGCGCTTGTCGTCGTCACGGGCGCGCGCAACCTCCGCGTTCTCGCGATAGGCCGGAGCGGCTTTCGCGGCTTTCTCCTCGATCGCGGGGGCGCTTTCACTCCTTGCGGTTGGGGCCGGAGCGGGCGCGGTTTCGCCCATCAGCGCCCCCGCAGCCGGTCCGATCGCGCGATCCATCGCTGCAAACTCGTCTTTGGCCGCCGGGAGCGCCTCACGACTTTCCGGAGAAGCGGCCTGTCGCGCTGGCAGCGGTCCGCCCACCTCCGGCACGACCCGGATGATGCCGACGATGATCCCGCCCACGAGCATCGCCGCCACTGCATGCTGCACAAGCCGGCGCCGGCCGGCCGGGCGCGCGCGTGGCAGGGAGACGGGCTCCAGCCGGTCGAGCGCGCGATCGATTCGATCGGGTAGATCGGCGGGTGGCTCCGGGCGGGAGAGCTGCCCCAGCACGGCGATCGCCTCGCGAAAGCGCGCGAAGGATTCCGCGCAGCCGGCGCACTCCGCCAGGTGCGCCTCCACCTCGCGCCGCTCCTCGGCGGCGAGATCCTCCTCGAGGAACTCCGAGAAACTCGCTCGCACGCGGGCGCAGATTTTTTCACTGCTGCTCATGGTGACCACACCCCTTCGAGCAGAACGCGCATCGCCTCCCGCGCCCGATGAAGCCGCGACTTTACCGTTCCGGCTTCGATGTCGAGCGCTTCGGCTATCGCGTCGTAGGCAAGCCCCTCAACGTCACGCAGCAGGATGACCTCCCGTTGGTCCGGCGAGAGCGACGCGAGCGCCCGCTCCAGATGAACGGCTAGCTCCCGCGCGCCGGCCTGCGCCTCGGGGCTCGCCGACGCAGGCGCCGGCGGATCGGCGCTCAGGGGGGCGCTGCGCGAGACGGCGGCCGAGCGGAGATGGTTCCTGCAGCGGTTCATGGCGATCGTGGTGATCCAGGTCGAGAAGCGCGCGCGCGCCTCGAAGCCGGGAAGGTGCTTGAAGGCGGCAAGGAAGGTTTCCTGGACGATGTCCTCGGCTGCCTGGGGATCGCCGAGCATCCGGCGGGCGATGTGGTAGACGCGGCGGTAGTGCCGCTCGACCAGGCGCCGGAAGGCCTCCCGATCCCCACCGCAAGCGAGCCGCACCAGCGGGCCGTCCTGATCCACCACCACCGGCGCGGTCTCTCGCGAAGCTACGGTGGGCGCGATCTTCTCTTCCTCGGTTCTAGACACACCGGGATCCGATTTGTTCCAGCCCTCCGCCGGGGAGCGGCGCAGGGGCGCGGGTCAGGCGCCGGGGCCGCCGCGTACGAACAGGCCGCTCCGGCCCCCCGACTTCCGCTCGAGGCGCACCGCCTGGACGCTCATCCCCCGATCCACGGCCTTGCACATGTCGTAAAGGGTGAGCGCCGCGACGACGGCGCCGGTGAGCGCCTCCATCTCGACGCCCGTGCGCGCCCGTGTTTTCACGCGGCAGAGGACTTCAATGGACGCGGGGCGCCGGCGGGTCTTGAACTCGACCGTAACGCTGGTGATGGGGAGGGGATGACAGAGGGGAATGAGGCGCGGCGTGGCCTTGACGCCGAGGATACCGGCGAGGCGGGCGGCCGCGAACACGTCGCCCTTTTCCATCTTTCCGTCCTGGATTAGCTTGAGAGTCGCTGGTTTTAGCACGACGCGCGCCGACGCGAGAGCCTCCCGCTCGGTGACGTCCTTGCCGCCAACGTCGACCATGCGCGCCTGCCCGCGGGCATCCAGGTGCGTGAGGCGCGCGGGGCGCTTGCGGCGTCCGCGCCCCTTGGCGGTCAAGAGCGGCGCGCGGGGCGCCGGCCTTCGCCGGCCTGACGGCGTCTTTCGAGTGGCCATGTCGATCCTTACTCCACCGGAGGAGGCGGCAACGTGCCGCCCTCCGGGAGCGCGGGCGCCCATTCCGGCGCGCGGGTGGGGACGCTCTCCTTTTCCTCGTCTTTCGCGGGCGGCGCTGGGGCTTCCGCTGCGGCAGGCGTATCCTTCTTCTCTTCCTCTTTCGGTTCTTCTTTTGGTTCTTCTTTCGGTTCGTCGGGCGAAACCGCCGGCGGTTCAGGCGTTTCGTCCGCCGGCGCGTCGACGATTCCGGAATCTGTCGCGCCTTCCGGCGCCGTGGCCTCCGCGCTTTCCTCCGCAGGGGGCGGTTCTGTCTCCTTTGGTTCCGCATCGGCTTCCGGCGCGTCGTCCAATCCGATGTCGTGACCCTCCAGCGGCGCCGCGCGCAGCGCCGCGCCCACGGCGTCCCCTTCGCTCCCCGCAAGCCCCGCCCCGAGATAGTCGGGCATTTCGGCCGGCAACGGGGCGAAGCCCGTGCGGGACTCGATCACATCGATGAAGCGCTCGATCTTGGGAAGCGTCGCCAGAACCACGTCGCCCACGATCTGGAGGCTCTGCGCCGAAATCTTGTCGAGCGTGTCCTCGGGCGTGTGCCAGTACTTCCCCGGGACACTCCGGTCTCCGTACATGAAATCGATGAGGTTCACCGAGCGAATGCCCGCCTCGGCGAACGGCTGGTGGTCGTCGGCTACCGTGACAAAATCGGGGACAAAGGCGTCGCCGTGGCCCAACTCGAGCGCCGACTGCCAGAAGAGGTCGCGGTAACGCGCGTAGGAAGTGCTCTCCTTCATGACGGTGAGATCGACGTCGCCGATGAGATCGAGCAGGATCATGGTGCGAAGGTTATCGAGCAGATTCTGATCGCGCAGCGTGCTGACGAGGTGCCGGCTTCCGTAAATGCCGTCCGCCTCGCTCCACTCTCCGACCGCCTCCTCGCCGTCAAAGAAGACGAACCAGTACGAATAGAGCGGCTTCCCCCGGGCCTTCAGCGTGCGCGCCAGTTCGAGGACCGCGGCCGTGCCCGCCGCGCCGTCATTCGCGCCGAGAAAAGTCGCGCCGGGAATGCGCTTGGTGTCGAAGTGCGCCCCGATGACGATGACTCCGGGCCGCGCGCCGGGCAGCACGCCGATGATGTTCTTCATAGGGAGATCGCCGGCGGGGGTCTCAGCCGTGAAGGTGTCCTGCCGCACCACGAGCCCCACCGTCTCGAGCCGCTCGATGATCAGGTTCTGCGCCAGCCTCGCGCCCTCGGAGCCGGCCGGACGCTCGCCTAGGGCCACCAGCGCCTCGGCATCGCTGAAGGCGCGCTTGCCGTCAAAAGCTGCGGGGGCCGGAGGAGGAGGCAAAGGCGTCTCGTCGCACTGGACCTCCCCCATGGCCAGGGGCACGAGCGCGACGAAAAGCAGGCCTGCCAGTCTGATGTGTGTGCGCAAAGCTCTCTCCGCGGGGGGATTTTCTCGCCGCGAGGGGGGCGGCGGCGGCGTTTCGGCCGGGATCGGGCGGCTCGGCCGGGCGGAGAGCATCCTACTGGAGCCTTGTTTCAGGCGCAACAGATTGCCCCGCCGAAGGGGCGTCACTTTACCTTGACACCCTTTCGCGCCTTCCACTAGGATGGCCATAGCCCAATAGCGGAGAAGCCCTGAGCTCCCCGACGTTCTGTCGGAACGATGCTCGGGGTTTTCTGCGTTGGAGGCTGCATCATGATCGCGCGCGCATACTCGGCTGCGCTTCTGGGAGTGGACGCGACCATCGGCGAGGTGGAGGTCGACGTGGCCGGCGGCCTGCCGCAGCTCACCATCGTCGGGCTTGCGGGCGGCGCCGTGAAAGAGAGCCGCGATCGGGTGCGCGCCGCCATCAAGAACGCCGGTTATCCCTTTCCGGGCACTCGCGTCACTATCAATCTCGCTCCCGCCGATCTCCGGAAGCAAGGAACGGGCTTCGATCTCCCCATCGCCGCCGCCATCCTGGCCGCGGGCGGTACGGTGAAGCCTGACCGCCTGGCGCGCTACCTGCTGCTCGGCGAGCTGGGGCTCGAGGCCCGGGTGAAGGGAGTGCCCGGTGCGCTGCCGGCGGCCATCGCCGCCTGGAAGGCGGGGCTCGACGGGGTTCTGCTATCCCGCGAGAACGCGCGCGAGGCGGCCATCGTGAAGGAGATCGCGGTGCACGGCGTCGGCCATCTGCAGGAGGTCGTCGAGTTCCTGAACGGCGAGCGCGATCTGGCGCGCGAGGCGCCGGGGCACGAGCTGCCGGACGAGCCGGCGCTCCATCCGCCGGTTGATCTCGCCGACGTGCGCGGGCAGGAGCACGCCAAGCGCGCGCTCGAGGTGGCGGCGGCGGGCGGTCATAACCTGTTGTTGATCGGCCCGCCCGGCGCGGGCAAGACGATGCTGGCGCGGCGGCTCGGAACGATCCTGCCGAAGCTCGTCTTCGAGGAGGCGCTGGAGGTCACGAAGGTGCAGAGCGTGGCGGGTGTGCTCGGCCACGGGGCGGGGCTCGCGCGGAGCCGCCCCTGGCGCAGCCCGCATCACACCGTGAGCGATGCGGGGCTCGTGGGCGGAAGTGGTCTGCCGCGCCCGGGGGAGGTAACGCTCGCGCACCACGGCGTGCTCTTTCTCGACGAGCTGCCCGAGTTCCGCCGCTCGACGCTCGAAGTGCTTCGACAACCGCTCGAAGAAAGGGCCGTGACGATCTCGCGGGCGCTGCGGGCCATCCGCTACCCCGCGAACTTCATGCTGGTCGCCGCGATGAACCCCTGTCCGTGCGGCTACCTGGGCGATCCCCGTCGCGAGTGCCGCTGCAGCGCCGAGGAGATACGCCGCTATCGCGGGCGGATCAGCGGGCCTCTGCTGGATCGAATCGACCT
>JAUYMQ010000083.1 GCA_030698575.1 Deltaproteobacteria bacterium | reverse complement strand
GCTGCACACATCAAGGGACTCGTGCTCAAGTCGCGCCTGGACTACGTGAAGCAGTTCTACGGCGAGAAGGGACTGCAACTCCTGATCGAGTCGCTCCCGCCGGAGGGACAGGACACGATCCGCGACGGCGTGCTCGTTTCGACCTGGTACCCCCTCGACAAGGCCATCGAGATTCTGGTGGCCATCGACGAAATCTTCGGGAAGGGAGATTTCGAGCTGATGCGCAAGATCGGCGGCTTCACGGCGCGCGTGGCGCTGGCGGGAGGCGTGCAGCAGAGCTTCGTGAGGCAGAACGACCCGGGCTTCGTCCTCAAGATGGCGCCCATTATCTTCCAGCAGTACTACGACTCCGGGCGGATCGAGATCGAATCGAAGGGAGAGGAATCGGCCGTTGCGCGGGTGTTCGATTTCGCATTGCCCCATCGCGTGATTTGCAGCGGGCTGCTTGGCTGGATCGAGGAGGCGATCGAGATCTGGGGCGGCACGCAGGTGAAGGTCAGCGAGACGAAGTGCTGCTGCAAGGGCGATCCCCACTGCGAGTTCGTCGTCTGCTGGGTAACCCCCGTCGCACCGGAAGCCTGAGCTTCCGCGCCCTGCAAAGCAGCAAAGCCCGCGTCGGCGACGCGGGCTTATTGATTCGTGGCCGAACCGGATTCCCTGTCAGTCGAAGTAGCCCAGCGCGCGCAAGCGCTCCTCGATGACTTCCTGCTCCTCCGCCGAATAAGCGTAGGCCTCCCGCGCCCCGCTGCCGTCGACATCGATGCGCTCCACGCGATGCGCCGCCGCGTGCTCGTCGGTGAAAGCGCCGAGCAGCACCTTGCCGTCCATGTCGCTCGGCACCGGCTTGCCCAGCGCGTACAGCACGGTCGGCGCCAGGTCGGTGATCGAGGCCCCCTCCAGCCGCGCCCCGCGCCTGAGCCCGGGGCCCACCGCCAGGAATATGCCGTCCATCGCGTGGATGCCGGTCAGGTTCCCGACCTCGAGCGACGTGACCACCTCGGCGCGGTCGAAGAAGTAGTTCGACGGTATGAAGGCGTCGTGGACCTCGAAGATCACGTCGGGCACCTGCTCGACCACGCCGCCCGGAAACAAATCCTCCCGCCGCCAGGCTTCCTTGATGACCGGCCGGTCGCGATCGTCACGCACCTTGCCGAGCCCCGCGATGATGCGATCGCGCGCCGCCTCGTAGGCGGCGCCGGGCTGGACGATCCCGTTGGGCTCGCGCCCGCTGAGATTCATGCGGACGCCGCCGTAGGGCGCGTACATCTGCACGCCGAAGGCCTCGGTGCGCTTCCAGTCGATGGGCGTTGCGATGGCGGCCTTGAGCTGCTGCGCCCGCTCGGGGGCCATGCGCTTCAGCAGCGTCTTGAGCCGGCGCGCCAGCGGCTCCGGAACCAGGTGCCGCAGGAGGCTCTGCGACGCGGCCACGCCCTTCTCGGAGGTCGTCTGCATGAGGCCGAGCTGCATGAGGAACACGTTCATGTGGAACTTGAGCGTGGGGTGCGCGCGGAAGCCGTGATCCGACGCGAAGAAGATCGGCGCCCCCGGCGCGGCCTCGGCGAACCCCGCGATCGCCTCGTCGAGCGAGCGGAGATACTTCACCGTCTCGCGCACGTGAGGGTGACCCTCGTCGAAACCGGGCGCGTTGGGATCGATCGTGGTCCAGTAGAGATGCGAGATGCGGTCCATCCCCGTATAGGCGATCATGAAGACGTCGGGCCGCCGCTCGCGCAGGAGCCGGAGCCCGGCCTCGGTCCGGCGCTCGGTGACCTCCGCCAGATCCTTCCAGAAGCTTTCCGCATCGACCTTCTGATCGGCCCGCAGGAATCCGTAGGGGTTGTTCTGGATGCGCACATCAATGCGGTAGCCCGGCAGCTCGCCCGCCAGCTCCGGCGGGTAGGTGAAGTTCGTGGCGCCCGGCGGGGTGAGCAGGCAGGTGATCATGAAGCCGTTCACCGTGTAGGGGGGGTAGGTGACCGGGCAGTTCACGACGCCCACGCTCATCCCGAAGTCGGAGAGGTGCTGCCAGAGGGTCTTTCCCTGGATGCTGGTGGAGTTCACGAAGCCGCGAGTGACGGAGGGGAGCGAGAAGCCCAGCACGCCGTGCTTGCCGGGCGTCTTGCCGGTCTGGAAGCTCGTCCAGGCCGCCGACGTGAGCGGCGGCACGGTCGAGCGCAGCGGCCCGCGCACGCCCTCGCCGACCAGGCGCTGGAGTGCCGGCATGTGCCCGGCCGCCATGTAGTGATCGAGCAGCGACCACGTGCCCCCGTCGATCCCGAAGATCAGGGCCTTGGTCTGCTTGTTGTCAGTTGATCCAGACATGAAATTCCCCCGGCGCGCACCATTATAGGTTGCACCGGGGGAGCGTCAACACACGATGCCCCGCATGTCACCGGGAGGCGCCCCGCATGTCATTGCGAGGAGGGCCGCAGGCCCGACGAAGCAATCCCCCGGGCGGCTTGGCGGCCCTTGCCCGCCGGGTCAGCCGGCGAGGCGGCGGTAGAGATCGAGGTACTTCTCGAAGACGACGTCGACGTGGAGGTTTTCGAGCGCCCAGGCCCGCGCCCGAAGCCCCATCGCGCGCGCGCCCTCGGGGTCGCCGAGCGCCTGCGCGATCTTGGCGGCGAGATCCTCCGGGTCGCCCACCCGGGCGAGGAATCCGGTGTCGCCATCGCGGATCAGCTCCGCGGCGCCGGTCGTCGCCGTGGCGACCACGGGCAGTCCCATCATCATCGCCTCACCGATCACGTGCGGGCACGACTCGAGGCGGCTCGACAGCACCATTACTGCGGCGCGGGCGAGGTGCGCGGGCACCTCGCGGTGGGGCACCTGGCCCATGAATAACACGCGGTCCTCGATCCCGAGCGCTGCGCACAGCTCCTCCATGGGCGCCTGCAACGGCCCCAGGCCGAGGTGCTCGTGCCGGAAGGGAATGTTGAGTTCCTTCAGGATGCCCAGCGCGCGGATGAGCGTCGCGGGATCACCGGGCGGATAGAGGCCCTTCACCGCGATGGTCCGGCCGGGCTCGGCCGGTGTGGCGGGCGGGGCGAAGATCGCCGGATCGGCCTCGCTCCAGATGTGCCCCTCCACCTGGAGCCCGAGGCGCCGCAGGTGCGCGGCCAGCCCCGCGCTGTTGGCTATCGTGTGGGCGCGGCGGTTCATGCGGCGCTTGAGATCGAGGAAGCGGCGCGGGTGGTACCCCCAGCCGTCGGTCCCCCGGAAGACGAGCACCCAGGGTTTGCGGGCGAGCGCGCCGGGGAAGAGTGCCAGCGCCGTGGCCCAGAGGGTCCACCCCTGCACTTCGATCACGTCGCAGTCGGCGAGCTTCTCCTGCATCAGCCGCGCCATCGCCCGCACCTCGCGCAGCCGCGCCAGCGGAGAGCCCCCAACGCGCGCTTCGGGATGGAAGCGCGTGATCTCGGGCCCGAACAGATCGAAGTCGTGCTCGTCGTCGGTGGGCCGGGGCGTGTAGGTGACGATGCGCGCGTCGACGCCCCGCGCCCGCAGCCAGTGGTGCTTCGCCCAGACGGTCTCTCCGAGCCCGCCGGGATCGGGAGGGAGCTGGGCCGGGACGACGCCGAGCTTCATGGGGCGGGCTCCTTCGCGCGGCGGGCAGGGGTGACAAGCGTTTCGAGGCACGCCTCGAAGCGCGTCGCGAGAAGATCCCAGGAGAAGTTGAGGGCGTGCTTCAGCGCGGCCTCTCCCATCGTACGGCGCCGCGACTCGTCGCCCGCCAGCTCCACCATGCGCGCGGCGAGTCCTTCCACGTCGCCGGGTGGCGCCAGGAGCCCCGTCCGGCCGTCGAGGACGACCTCGGGGATGCTCTGCGAATCGTAGGCGACGGAAGGCGTGCCGCAGGCCGCGGCTTCCACGAAGGTCATGCCGAAAGTTTCGTCGAGCGCCCCCGACACGAAAACGTCGGCGGTCGCGTAGAGCGCGGGGACGATCTCGCCGTAAACGTCCCGGAAAAGATGTGCGCTCTGCGCCAGCCCCGCCTCGTCGATGAAGGAACGAAGCCGCGCCACGTAGGCCGGGCTCTCGTGGCGGGCGAAGCAGAGGAGCGTCGCGCCCGGGATCTTCTCGCGCGCGATCGCAAAAGCGCGCAGCAGATCGAGAACCCCCTTGTGCTCGGTATAGCGCCCGATGTAGAGCAGCAGGGGACCGCCGCCGTGAAGCGCCGCAATGCGGCGTCCCGGCGCGAACACCTTCGTGTCGACGCCGTTCGGGAGCAGCACGGAACTGACCCCCTCGGCTTCGAGTTCGCCGGCGCAGAAGCGGCTGACGCTCAGCACGAGATCGGCCTCCCGGACGTTCCGGTAAATGGTCGCGCGCGTGCGCACGCGGGCCTCCCGGGCGGCGCCCTCGTAGTGGGCCGGGTTCGCGACGCCGTGATAGGTGTAGGCCACCTTGTAAGCGCGCCCGCCACGCGCCTCGAGCGCATGCCGATCGAGCGGCGGGTAGTCGACGCAGACGATGTCCGGGGCAAGTGAGGCGAGGGCGCGCTGGATGAAGAAGCCGGCCGCCGCGTGCAGCGGCGGGGCGGAGGCGTTGGCGAGGCGGAAGGGGAGGGGAACGGCGCCCAGAGCGGGCACGCGCCGGACGCGAACGCCGGCGGGAAGATCGGCCCGGTCGGTGCGGAAGGACAGCAGGGTGACGTCGTGGCCGAGAGAGGCCAGCCCTCCCGCCAGTGCTACCGCCCGGTTGGGGATGCCCTTCCCCTCTTCGAGCGTCGTCTCAAGGAACGTTATACGCATAGTTGTGTAAATGGGGGTGGCGCGATCGATCGCGCGCTCGGCGGCAGGTCCTCGGCGGACCCTATCACCGGCGATCCCGAGCGTCAAGAAAAGCCGGCATTGCACCGGAAGTGCTATAATTCGCCCGGCAGCCGTCGGACCCCGGTGATCGGCGGCGCGCCGGACCCATCCAACCGGCCCGCGGGGGAGACACATGGCACGCAAGAAACGCATTCTATTTATCTGCACGGGAAACTCCGCGCGCAGCCAGATGGCTGAGGCCTTTGCGCGCGCGCTCGGGGGCGAACTCCTCGAAGTAACCAGCGGCGGACTCGAACCCAAGGGCATTCATCCCCTCACGCCGAAGGTGCTGGCCGAGAAGGGGATCGACATCGCGATGCAGACCCCGAAGACCTTTCACGTGGCCGACGCGGCCGCTTCCGATATGGTCGTCACGCTCTGCGACGACGCCAGCGAGCGATGTCCCCTGCTCCCGGGCCGCGTCGAGCGGCTGCACTGGTCGCTTGATGATCCCGCCGCCGTCGAGGGTGACGGCGCCATTGAGGTCTTCA
>JAUYMQ010000214.1 GCA_030698575.1 Deltaproteobacteria bacterium | reverse complement strand
GGGGATGCCGTAGATCACCGCATCGATCACCGAGCGGGCTTCGTCGAAGACCACGCGCGCGCCCTCGCCGGGCGACATGCCGCGCGTGGGGCGTCCGCCGAAGGCGAAGCGGGCGTTCGAGAAGGTCACCACGTGCCGCTCGCCCTCGCGCACGTAGTGCCCCTGCACGAAGCTCGTCACATCGAAGTAGAATCCGATGGCCGGCACCTGCCGGGCCGCCTCGATGAAGTCGTTCCCCTCGGGCTTGGGCATTTCATTGAAAAAGATGGGCGCTTTCGAAGCGACGGCGACTGTGCCGTGATGGAAGGCGTTGGCGCTCTCGGCGAAGATCGACCAGGTGAAGATCCGCCCTCCCTGCGGAAACCCCTCGAGCTTGGTTGCCTCGATGCCCTTCGCAGCGAGCGCCTCGCGGAAGCGCCTCTTGGCGACACCCTGCGAGACGCCGGCCACTGCGATCATCGCGAGCGCGAAGATCATTGCCGTAGCACACACAAGCTGACTTGTGCGCGGTTCGAGGAAGAAAGACAGGACCAGCGTGCCCCAGAGCGTGAAGACGAAGGGATAATTTCGGAAGGAGATCCAGGACCAGTAGAACTTCCGCTTCGAGAAGGGGGCGAGGATCATCGTCCCCCAGCTCGTGTTGAGATCGAAGAGGACGTGGAGGCCCATGCCGAGCACGACCAGCCCGAGGTAAAAGGCGTAACTCGCCTCCGGCCCGACGGCGTGGAGGAGGGCGGCGACGAGGGGCGCAAAGAGGGGGATGCCCGCGGCCGAGTGCGTGATGCCGCGGTGTCCCGTGAGATAGGCGAAGCGCCCTTTGGCCAGCAGCACGATATCGAAGTCGGGGAAGAGCGCGCCGGTGGTGAGCGCCAGCATGGCGGCTTCCCGCGCCGGGCCCTCGAAGAGCCCGCGGGCCAGCAGCGCGCCGGATACGCCGTGTGTGATGACATCCATGAAAAGCTCCCGTCTGAATCACTTCCGCAGGCGGAGTTTAGCCCATTTGCGCCGAATCAGCCGAATTCTCTGAGGACGCGGCCGGCGGAGTTGCCCTTCCACTTGCCGCTGGAAACGACGACCCGGCCGTTGAGCACGACGTGGTCGATGCCGGTGGGCGCCACATCGGGCTTGTCGAAGTCCGCCGCGCAACCCACGGTTTCGGGATCGAAGATCACGAGATCCGCCGCTTGCCCCTCCTGAATTCTTCCGCGGTCCCGCAGCCCAAGCCGGTCGGCGGATGCACCGGTCATCTTTCGCACCGCTTCGCCGAGCGACAGCAGCTTCTCTTCCCGCACGAACTTGCCGAGCACCTTCGGGAAGGTGCCGAAGCTCGCCGGGTTGTGCTTGCCGCGGGAGACGAGGATGGTGTCGGTCTCGAAGAGGTTCAGGCGGTGCGCGATGACGCGGCGGAGCGGCCCGTTGTCCTGGGCGTCGCCGCTGTAGGTGTGGAGCATCACGCGGGCGCGCGCGTTGCTGACGCGCGTCATGCGGAAGTAGGCCTCGTAGGGGTCGACGCCCATGTCGGCGGCGATTCGATCGAAGCGCATTCCCTCGTATCGCGCGTAGTCGTCGTTCGCGGCCCAGAGCAGCTGGATGTGCCCGAAGTCGAATCCGAGCACGCGGCGAAGCACTGCAAATTCCATGCGCAGCCGGGCCCGCACGCTGCGGCGGTCGAGGGCGGCGACGAGGTTTTCCTGCAACGAGGCCGGGTAGATCACGCGGATGGTCGTGTTGCCGCCCGTGTAGGGAAAGCAGTCGAAGGCCACGTCGATTCCCTGGGCCTCGGCCGCCTCGATCTCGCCGATGACCGTGACGCAGCTCGGCCAAGTGCGCGGCCCGACGAAGATCAGGTGCGAGATCTGGAGGCGCGCGTTGCTTCGCCGCGCCACTTCGAGGATGTCGCGGACAGCGCGAATGTTGTGATCGACCCAGCGGATCGGGTTTGCGGGGTAGAACGGCGAGATCCAGGAGTAGGCCTTGAGGTGCGACGTGAAGATCCGCCCCTTCTCGGCGGCCACCGACGCGAGCGCGGTCAGCTCGTCGAGCTTCGAGAACATCCCGGGCGGGTAGCCGAGGCCCGTCGAGAGCCCCACGGCTCCCTCGTCGAGCGCTGTCCGAACCACCTCCTGCATGGCGCGAACGTCGGCTTCCGACGCGGGCCCCATGGGGCGCTCCATGGATGAGAGCCGGATCGTTCCGTGCCCTGCAAGATGCGCCACATTGAACTGAAGGTCGCTCTTCTCGAGATGATCAAGGAACTCCGCCACGCCCGACCAGCGCCAGTCGAGCCGATCCTCACGGAGCATGTCGCTTGATTCGTCGATGAGGTCGCGGTGCGCCGGGTTGATGGGCGCCGGCGAGAAGCCGCAGTTTCCAGTGACGAGGGTCGTGATCCCCTGCTCGAGGAGCGGCTTGAGCACGGGGCCGTGGTGGGGGTCGGGGAGGACCCAGTCGGAGTGCGAGTGGAGGTCGATGAAGCCCGGCGCGACTACCTTTCCGCGCCCATCGATGGTCTCGCCGGCCGTGATGGCCTTCGTCCCGGAATCATCGGTCGAACGAACAACGGCCGTGATGCGATCGCCGTCCACGGCGACGTCCGCGCGGAAGGGATCACCGCCGGAACCGTCGGCGACGAGGGCGCCCTGGATGAGAAGCGTGGCTTCGATTGGGGGGTTCTCCTAGCGAGCGGGTTTGCTTCGTCGCTGCGCTCCTCGCAATGACCCCGGGGAACGCGCTTCGCGACCCCCCCTCGGGGTCACTTTTGGGTTTCCTGCCGGAGCAGGTGATCCGCAAGGACGAGGGCCACCATCGCCTCGACCATCGGCACGGCGCGCGGCAGCACGCAGGGGTCGTGACGGCCGCGAGCGGCGAGCGTGATCTTGCGCCCCTTGGCGTCGACCGACTGCTGCGGTTTCATGATTGTCGCGGTGGGCTTGAAGGCGACCCGGACGATCAAATCCTCACCGTTCGAGATTCCCCCCTGCACGCCGCCCGAGCGGTTCGACTTCGTGCGAACCCGCCCGCCGCGCTTCACGAAGGGATCGTTGTGCTCGCTGCCGAGCATGTAGGTGCCGGCGAACCCTGAGCCGATCTCGAAGGCCTTGCTGGCCGGAAGCGAGAGGAGTGCCTTGGCGAGATCGGCCTCGAGCTTGTCGAAGACCGGCTCGCCGAGCCCGACGGGCACGTTGCGCGCCACCAGCTCGACCACGCCGCCCGCCGAGTCGCCGCTCTTCCGGATCTTCTCGATGAAGCGCAGCATCTTCTCGGCCGCGGCGCCGTCGGGGCAGCGGACGATGTTGCTCTCGACGTCGGCCAGCTTGACCTTCGACGGGTCGATTGCTCCCTCGATGGTGTGTACGCGCTTCACGTAGGCGATGATCTCGGTCTTGGCGCGCACCTTGAGAAGCTTGCGCGCGATGGCGGCGGCGGCCACGCGGCCGACGGTCTCGCGGGCGCTGGCGCGGCCTCCCCCCATCCAGTTCCGGATGCCGTACTTCGC
>JAUYMQ010000055.1 GCA_030698575.1 Deltaproteobacteria bacterium | reverse complement strand
CGTCCTGCGTGAAGAAGAGGGCGATGATCTCTTTGCCCTGCATCACGCTCAGGAACTCGGCATGGTTGATCAGCTCGATCAGGTCATTCGGGGCTGGGGTCGCGGTGCAGGCGAGCCGAGAGGGAAGAGAGGAGGCAAACTCCGTTATCTGCTGGCGGTAGACGGAAGAGTAACTTTTAAGGCAGCTGGACTCGTCCAGGACGATGCCGCCGAACTCAGCCGGGTCGAAGTGCTGCAGCATCTCGTAGTTGGCGATGTTGACGCCAGGGCGGACATCCTCCTGGCGCCTGCAGATGTTGACCGGAACGTCGAACTTGACGCCCTCGCGCACGGTCTGCTTGCTGACCGCGAGGGGGGCGAGGATCAGCACGTCGCGGCCGCTGTGCTCGTGCACTTGCTGCGCCCACTGTAGCTGAATCGGCGATTTGCCCAAACCGCAATCGGCGAACACCGCCGCCTTCCCCTTGCGGAGCGCCCAGTCGGTGATGTGGCGTTGGAACGGATGAAGCAGCGGGTGGAGCGCACCGGGATCAACGGATAGACCCGCATCGCGGCTTGCAATCCGCTTGCTCGCCAGGAACTCGCCATACGGAAGGGCGATGTGCCCGTTCGGTGAACCCTGTTCTCTTGCGGGGGCCTCTGCCGTCACCCGAGCCGGACTCTTGCCGGGGCTCAGCTCAGGCGCGGTCTGCGGGGCTCCCGCAGCTATTTCGGGCATGGGGGTGCTCCTTTCCCGGCCGCCCCGATCTCCGCAACGACATCCGTCCACAGCGCATCCGCCAGCAGCTCGATCTCCTCTTCCCCCGGCGCGATGCTCCCCGACCCCTCCGGCGTCAGCACGTCCACCAGCTCCAGCGGGTTGCCGTCCTCGTCTATGGTGTTCTGGCATCGGTAGGTGCGCAGCAGCGTGTAGATGCGGCCGTAGAGTAGGCCCTTGTCTTCGGTGAGACTGGCCATCTCGTCATCTCCCATCTCGCTACCCCACGAACCCTTCGAAGACCATATAGGTGCGCTCACAACGCCGACAGGTCGAGTTCGGCTCGTTCTTCACGCCCGCGCCGTTCGACATGATCGAGTCGTCTGCCACGACAAACCTCCCGCACCGCTTGCAGACAGGGACGAACTGCGCGCCGCCCTCGTAGGTGACTCGGCGCACTCCATCGTACTCGTGCACGTCCATCCCTCCATCTCCCCCCCACCGCAGGAGGCAGGGCAACCTCCTGCGGCAGCGGTGGCTCCGGCGTGAGGCCCTGGCACCGCAAGCCCAGCCCCACGGGGGTTGGGGGGTGGAGCCGGGCTTGCGGGTGGCGGTCCCGTTGGTCGGCGGATGGGGACCAGTCCGCCGTGGGGTCACATGTCTGCACGCTTTTTCCATGGCCATGCGTCCATGCGATCCGCCTGCTCCCGTGCCACGAGCACCATCCCCGGGTCTCCGCCCTGCAGTTCATGGAGTCGCGCCCAGAAGCGCACAACCTCTGCCGCGACCTGGTCTTGAGCCCGCAAGAGAAAAACCGGCTCTCCTTCTGGGATCTTGCCTTCCGGGTCCTGGATGCGGTTGTAGTCCTCCCGAGCGTGAAGCATCTGCCTCGCTCCTCTCGCCTCGTCTTGCCGGTGCTTGGGCGCGCCCTCACTCGCAAAAGCTGTAGTTACAGTGCGGGCATCCGGTTATCAGCTCCGTGGCGGCCTCCTCCACCGTGTGCCCGGTCGCATACGGCTTGCCTTCCCATCCCCCCGCGTGCTCGATGCGTCGGTAGATGCTCCTGCGGCAGTCGTAACAGCGACCGTCCGCCGGCGCGAAATTCGGCGAACCCGTCCGCTTCACGTACTCCCGTTGCGCCTCAATCGCCGAAAGCGCGTCGTAGGTCGTGGTCGCTTGCTCTGCCATTCTCGTCCTCATCCTCTCGCTTGCTCTTGCTGGTGGCAGCCTCAGCAAGTCGCTCCGTGACGCACGCGGTGGCAGCTTGCGCACAACCACACGACGTCCAGCGGCTTGCTGTAGTCCTCGTGGTGAGCGTGGATGTTATCCGCAGAACCACAATCCGCGCAAGGACCAGGTATCAATCGGCCAGACCTCCGCGCCACGCTCACTGCTATCTGGGCTTGTCTGGCTTCGGGATGCCGCTCCCTATAGCGCTTCGTGTACCTGTAATTGTCTTGTGTCACCCCGCCTTTCCAAGCGGGATTGCCGCTGCCTGTTGCCCCGACTATCAGGATGTGTGCATGAGCCTTGCCCTGGCATGTGCGGGAGCAGAATTTCCCCCTTCCATCCGCGACCTTTGACGGCCTCACGAAAAACCGCTTTTCGCACGTCTCACAAACCCGCGCCACAGGCATCCCGAGCCCTCCTTCGCAATTCCTGGCGACCCTGGCGGTAATCGAAACCGCGGCATCCTGCTCGACAGGCAGGCGCTCTCACCACTGAGCCACGGGGCCAGGTGCCGGGATCGGCTCCCGGCAGGCCGCAGATGGGAGGCTCATGTAGCAGCTAGTCCCTCCATGCCAACTGCGTGGCACCGGCGCTCCGTACCGGAGTTGCACCGGATGTCTCGTCGGAGCACGTGCCGGGATATAGCCCCCGGCTGGCTCGCGGCCCGCATGGGGCCGCCGTGCGTCCATGCACCTGTCGATGCTGCTCCCATCGCATCCCTCCCGGTCGTGGTGTCCGCCCCGGTGCGTGGGGGCGGGAAGGAATCAGGCTTCCGCCAACAGTCTCCAGTGCGCCAACACCTCTGGATGAACCATGCCATCTGACTGTTCCAGAAGCGCCTTCGCGCGCTTCGAGAGCTCTTCCCTGTGCTCATAGATGAGCGCTCCCGGAGACGGAAAATGCTCGTTGTTGAGATACTGCGGGTAGAGCAGCTTCTCGAAGTCGACAAGTCTGCCCCACTTGAAGCTCCTCGTGCGCCGCAGAATATCCATGTCGGCGCAGCTAGCCTGGAATCCACTTGTGCCCAGATGGTTGGCGACGTACCGAAAGGCCGCCGTCGCTGCCATGCTCATGGCATAGGCACACGTTCCGTAGTCGTGCGGGCGATCCACTAGGCCGTGGATGTAGGAGAGCAGCTCCTCCTCGGTTTCGGGCCACGGAACATCGGCTTCCCGCATCTCGGCCTCCGTTGGTACTCCCGCCTTGGCGATGGCGTCTGCGTGTTCGGAGAGAGCATTGTCCATCGTCTGTCTGGCCTTTGCAGCATCTGTCTCCAACGTCGCGCCTCCCCTACTCGACAATCACAGTGACGTTTCCGGTCGCAACTGCGTGCTCGGCGGCCTCGACCGGACTCCCGAGCCACCTCAACGCCGTGATGATTACCTCGGTATGCGGCACCAGCCATGCGTCCCGGTCTGCCTTGTACGCCGATTCATCGGCCCAGATCGACGTCGCCGGATCGAACTCGGGTCGCAGGGTGTACCCTTTCCCGCCCCGATGGAGCCTGAGCCCGCCACACCGGAACCCGTGCAACACGCCGGCACACATGGGGTCGAAGGCCTCGACCCTTGCGAGGAGCCGGGTCCATTCGGCAGAGTCGTATTTTAACTCTGGTCGAGGATCAGGAACGATCTTTGAATCGCCAACCCGTTCGGTTTGCAATGCGGCGCGGTTCACGGCAGGTCGCTCCGGCATGTTTTTGTCAGTCCCTCGGTACTTGATTGCACAGGTAGCATGTTGTAGTCGCCAACCGCCTTTGTGTCGCTCGAAGTGTCCCTCGCCAGCGCCGACATTCTCGCCACAACGGTAGCAAGGGCCGGGGTGTTTGTTGCGCATGATCGCTCTCCCCCCTCACAGTTCCAGCTCCTGGATAGCGATGTAGATGCCGGGGACCTTGGCCCAGAACTTTTCCGTGATGGCACTGGCTATTAGGGCATCGTCTCTCCAGAATCCCAGATCCGCCATAACGTCTTCGAGCAGTTTCTGCAGGTTGGTAACGTCAGGACGGGTGGTCTTGTACTCGCCGTTCTTGTGCTTGCCGGTGAGCGGGAAACACCACTTGACGACGAGTCGCACGGCGCCGGTGTACGGCGCGGGTGGTGTGTGCTTGCCCAGATGTGCAATGAGCTTGGCGCGGGCCGCTTTGAGTTCTGCCGGTTCGTAAAACATTGGCTTGCCGTTTGCCACTCGCACGGCTTGGGTCTGGTGTGTTGTCGTGGGCGGGCGCATGGTGACGAAGAACTCCAGCCTCATGTCGAGCCGACGCCCTTCCATGTGCCGCGCTCGGGATCGTGGGCGATGAGCTGTTCGCGTCTCTTGTCGCCGCCCCGGACCAAGTCGAAAATGTACTGTCTGACTTCTGGTTGCTCGATCAGCCATTTCACTACTTCGCTTTTGTTGATGTCGAACGCGTCGCCAACCTTGTGCCGGAGTTCGGGCATTTGTCTAACGCATTGGAGGTTCCGATGCGTACCAAGAAACGCTTTGTTGCCATTGGCGTTCAATCTCTCTCCGTCCATTTTTCTTCCGTCCTCCTGATGCCACATTTTTACATCTGGTTTTGGTTTGGAAATATTTTCTTAGTCACGGTTGGGGGAAGGAAGACGCCGCCCCGCAAGAGCGGGCGGCTTTCTTTCCCCCGTGACGGGTGAGCGAAGCGAGGGAAACCGAAGGGTTCTCTTTTAAGAGGTGTTTTTTTCTTCCCTGTGATCATCGTCACAATGTACCTCCAAACCCCTTTGCAGAGCCTGTTTCGGCGAATTTCCAATTCGGGGCCGGCGAGATGAAAACGCCAAAACCCCAGCGTGGCACGTTTGCTTCCACCTGGGAAGAAAACGCAAATCGTGTTTTCTTCCCTCGTTTTTTGCTTCCAATTCCGTTCCATATAATTCCATCCGGGGCCCGGGGCAGGCAGGGAAAGTAACGTGTTTTTCTCTCGTTTCCCTGGAAGAAGAAAACGCAGATCGTGTTTTCTTCTTCCCTCATTTCCCCGAGGGAAGAAAACGCAAATCATGTTTTCTTCCGCCAGGGTATTTAGTTGTCAAGGTGCGAGGAAAACAACGTCAGGACGTTTTTTTCTTTCCTACGACATTGCCGTCGATCTCGAATCCGCCGTGTTCCTTTATCCTGTTTTTCACTGTCTTGGTTGTCACGCCCATGTACTCCGCGATGGCTTCGACGGTGATTTCCCCCTCGATCCCGCACGCTTCATAGGCCACTTCGACCGCTCGTTTGCGCTCCGCGGCCTTCGACTCTTTGGGTTTTCGTCTCTTGATTGCCCGTTTCCATGCGGGCCCTTCCCCCTCGGCCTCCGCGTCTTTGAGAGCGCCAGCGGCGTCCGTCCGGTGAATGGGATAGTCGAACCAGACGTCTACCGGCGCGAACTTCGGGAACTCCCGCAGGGTGCCATCGATGCGCCACGCCGACCGCAACGCAGCGGCGTCCCTGATGCCATCAATGGCCCTTGCGAACGTCTGGAGGGTGTTGGGGTCCAGGAGCCGCTTGCACGCCTCCAGCACGGCCCTCTGGCTGCAGGCGTCGTCCTGTGACACCTCGCCCGCCTTGCCGTGCTCCTCCAGCAACGCCATGGCGGCTTTGCATACAGCGTTGTTTTGCTGCTGCTTGATAATGTCTTCGGTCAGGTCCAGCTCGATCAGGTCCAGCAAGGTGTCGGGGTCACGGGCGAATACGCCGGACCCCGAAGCCCGATCCATGCTGCGCTTCCCGCCCTGTTGGCCCTTGGAGTGGTGGTGGCAGTAGATCACAGCCGCCCCGAGTTCGGCGCACACCCGATCGAATTGGTTGCAGAAGTTGGCCATCTGGTCGGCGCTGTTCTCGTCGCCCGTGATGACTTTGTAAATGGGGTCAATGACGATGGCGATGTAGTTCTTCTTCTGGGCCCGGCGAATGAGCTTCGGTGCCAGGCGGTCCATGGGAACGGCTTTGCCCCGAAGGTTCCAAATGTCGATGTTGGCGAGGTTAGCCGGATCCCACCCCAGTGCGCCGTACACGTCTTTGAACCGATGCAGGCAGCTGGCCCGGTCCAGCTCAAGATTGACGTACATCGCTTTGCCTTGGGCACAGATCCAGTCCAGCCATTTGCGCCCCTCGGCGATGGCGATGCACAGTTCGATTAGGGCATAGGACTTGCCGGCCTTGGACGGCCCTGCCAGAAGCATCTTGTGACCTTGGCGGAGTACCCCGGCGATGAGAGGTGGCGAAAGATCGGGTAGCTTATCCCATACCGACGCGAGCGCTTCGGGCTCTGGGAGATCGTCATTGACGCCCTCGATCCATTCGTACCACTCCGCCCACGACCCCCTCCCGGTGTTGACGCCGACGAGAAATTGTTTGCGACCGTTCCGCATGACACCCGGCATCCGCGAGAGGCGCGAAGGGTTGCGGTTCTGAGAGTCGATCTTGAGTCCGTTCTTGCTGCAGACATTGTATAGGTAGTCAACACGTTTGCGGTACTCTTCATAGGTCGCTGCCTCGATCTTGACGATGGCATGGAGACTCTTGCCGCCTGAATGGACCAAACATGCCGCGGGCAACTCCAGCGCCTTGATGATGGCGTGTTGCCGATCGACGTCCGTGTCGTCCGACTCGACCAGGGCGTATCGGTAGTCCGTGACGTTTTCGTTCTTGACGCCCTTGCCGTCAAGCGGGTTGAAACGGATCCAAGCGCCGACTTCGGGCTTGATGTCGCCTATGACAGCACCGATGTCCCCTTTGCACCCGGCAAGCGCTTGAATCAGCTCGCCGGCGGTACGGTCCCAGGCCCCCTTGCTCGGCAGATATTTCCCGTCTTTTTCCCAGCTTTCTGTGACGTAGCCGACATTCTCGCCCGCCTCGAACAGCGTCTCCAGGTACGTAACCAACTGCCCGATGGGGTCCCATTCGTCCGGCTCGACGACCTCGACGCCCTCGATCCAGTTGCGGTCGATGATCACCTTCTCGTCCTTCGAGCCAATGACCGCATCCCATTCGAGTTCATAGGCATCTGCGCCGCTTTGGGGCATCCACCCCTGCTCTTTGGCTAGTTGGACGATGGTCGCCGCGGTGACCGGGTTGCTCGACCCGTGGAACCCATCCCATTTGCGATAGCACTCGCCCGCCTTGTATCGGCCCGAGTCGCGTTGACTCCACGCATCCCACTGGGACGCCGTGTAGCCCTGGTCTTTGAGGACCATGCCGACGGAGAGCCACTCCTGATAATGGAGAGCGGACGGGTCGATGTGACTTAGAATTCCCAGGTCGAGCTTGCCGTTGCCGTTCATGCGGGCCACGCCTCCGCTGGCTCAGCTGGCGTGTACTTGGATGGATCAATGTCTCGCGGCACGCGCCAGCCGTTGGAGGCAATCCGGTCGATCAAACCCTTGGCCGACTCGAACCGCCACTGGCCCACATGCTCGAACCCCCGTCCCTCGAGGAAGCGAATCTGCTTCGGTGTGGTCAGCCCTTCTATGCGGCGTATGCTCAGCCGATCGAGGATCTTTGACGCCTTCCCGGCACTCTCGACTTCGTCCGGCAAGATGCCCGCCTTTTCAAGAGCGCCCACTTGCTTTTCTGTGGGTGGCCCCATCTCCCAACCGAAGCTCGGCACATACCCGGCGAGGTCCTCGGCCTGAATGGACATCTCGAATTGCAGCGGATCGACCAGGGCCCGCTTGCGCCGCTTCATCTCGGAGAGTTTCTGGGCGAGGGCCTGCTCCCTGGCTTCGACCACATCTTCTGACGCTTCCCTCTCGGCTTGCTCGATGTCTACCGGGCAGCCGGACTCCTCAATGTTGGCCGTCATTTTTTGCGCCACATCATCTGACTCGCAGATGAGGTGGGCGGGGTGGCAGAGCTCGTGGCGCTCCGTGTGCCAGAGGAAGTCCAGGAGAAGGAGATGGTCTTTGCCGGGATAGAGTCGGGTCCCGCGGCCCACCATCTGGGAATAGTAGCTTCTGATTTTGGTAGGCCGGAGAACCACAATGCAGTCTATGGGCGGGCAGTCGTAACCCTCGGTGAGCAAGGCCGAGTTCGTGAGAACGTCGTATTTGCCGCCTGCAAAGTCACGCAGAACCTCCGAACGATCCCGGCTTTCGCCGTTGCACTCGACGGCCCGGAAGCCCTTGGCGGCAAGGATGGTCTGGAACTTCTGGCTCGTGGCGATGAGCGGCAGAAACACGAGAGTGCGCCGATCCAAGCAATGCTCGGCCATCTCTTCTGCGATCTGATGAAGGTAAGGATCGAGGGCCGATCCCAAATCGGACGTCTTGAAATCTCCGGCCTGCACACCCACGCTGGTCAGGTCCAGCCGGAGCGGGATGGTCTGCGCCTTGATCGGACACAGATACCCTTCCCGGATCGCCTTGGGAAGCGTGTACTCGTAAGCCAGGCTCTCGAAATACTCGCCCAGGTTGCGCATGTCGCCGCGGTCGCTGGTCGCTGTTACCCCCAGGACCTTGGCGCCATCAAAATGGCGCAGCACACGTTGATAGCTTTCCGAGAGAACGTGGTGAGCTTCGTCCACGATGATCGTTCCGAAGTACTCCGGGTCGAACCGGGCCAGGCGGCCTTCTCGCATCATGGATTGCACCGAGCCGACGACAACCCGAAACCAGCTGTCAAGGCAGGTCTCCTCGGCCTTCTCGACAGCACAACCCAGCCCAGTGGCCTGGTTCAACTTATCGGCCGCTTGCTCAAGGAGTTCGCCCCGGTGAGCGAGTATCAAAACCCGCTCACCATCACGAACGCAGTCTTCGGCCAGCTTGGAGAAGACGATGGTTTTTCCCGTGCCGGTTGGCAAGACGAGTAAAGTTCGGCGGTTCCCCTTTGCCCACTCCGCTTGGATGGCATTTTTGCTCTCGACCTGATACGGACGGAGATCCATCGTGGCGGTCGCCATCAGAAATTCCCCGCCTGATACGACGGCTGCTGCTGCGCCTTTGCCTCCGGTTCATAGAAGCGCTTGATCTCGTTGAACACCTTCTCTTCACCGGAATCATTGGTCCACTTCCGGATCCCGACCTTGGCACGCCCCCGGGCGCCAACGACTGCATTCCAGTTCATCGTGACTTTCTGACCCTTTTTCCGTTGGCCGATGCCCGTGAAGAAGGCACAGAGCATGCCCTCTGTAATCGAGTGGAGGAAGAGGTTGTGCCGGATCGTAGACGCGCCCTCTTGGCCCTTGATCTGGATGTGTACGACGGCCTTGTTGCATGGCGGCAACTTCTCGCTGCCGGGGTGTCGGGCTCTCTCGAAGTCGACTACCTCGAAGTCGTAATCTCCCTCGGGCAATACGACAAAATCAGAGCCGTCGTTCTCAATTGAGCTGTCCCATCCCAGTTCGTGCCCTTGATCAGCCATGCGCGTTAGACGCCTCCCTTGGATGTGTGACTCCTAGAACGGAACCAGCTCTTTGATCGCCGCCGACACTTGCGGCCATGCCGCGATCAACACGCCCTCGACGAAATCCTTGGGGTAGTTGGCGAACGGCGTATCAGCAGGGAAGTAGCCCTTTTCGGCGACTACCTCTTGAATCTCGGCGACAGATACGCCGTCTGCAAGCATGAGGTCGGCGAGAGGTCGGGGGACGCCTTGGGCTTCCAGACCGTCCGTTGCTGGGGGCGCAGCAGTGGGCAATGTGGGCTCTTCGATGCGAGCTGGTGTTGGATCAGCCGGCTTCGATGGATCTGCTGCCACATTGACCGCCGGAACCTTGGTAGCCGGCACCGACCGGAGCGGAAAGCAATGCGCTATTCCCGCGAAGTCCAGATCCAGCTCGGCGGGGAGGTCATGCCGGTTCTTAGCATCCCAGCAAGGGTGATGCTGCGTGTAAACGATCCGCTTGCCGCCGCGGGCCTTGTTCTTACCCTTCTCGACGCCTTGGCCGTCGACGTTGACCACGTAAGTCTGATAGCCGGCGAACAGCACCATGTCAGCCCACTCTTTGATGAGCGCCGCGATCTTTTTCTCCAGCTTCATCTCCCACCGGTCATACGCCCCAGCCTCATCGGGCTGCTCGAACTTGCGCATCTGCGCGTGGGCCGTGAACACGACGTGAATACCGCACTCAATCACGTCGTTCAGGATGTTGAGCAGCTTGCCGAAGGTCTCTTCTAGGTAGGTGTATCCCTTCCCGTAACCAGCGTCCTCGATGCTCTTCCACTGCCTCTCGGCGCAGATATGTGCGATGCACAACGTCTCTGCCCAATCCGCCGTGTCGATGATGAGGGTGTCGCAGACCGTTGGGTTGGCCTTGACGTAAGCAACATGACTCAACAGCATCGCCCAGCTGCTGGGGTTGGGCGTCCTGGCCACGTCCATGTGCTTTGTGCTGCCCTCGGTGTCGATGAACAGAGGGTTCGGGAACTTCGCCGCCAGAGTCGACTTACCGATTCCTTCGGGGCCATAAATTGTGGCCTTTTGCGCTCCGGGGACCTTGCCGCGTGTGATCTGCATCAGAACTCCCCCGCTTTCCATGAGCTGTTCCCGTTTGTGGCAGCGGGTGCCGTCACGGGTTCGGCCTGCTCGGCGCCGACGACATAGCCGTCTTGGATGAGAATAGTACATTCCTCACCGGTGCTGACCCGCGTAGCGATGGCCTGTAGACCCTCGGCCTCAAGCCACGCTCCGAACTCACGCAGGGTGTCTAGGTCCATCTGTTCGAGCTTGTCGAGAAGAACAAACCCGCACTTGGGATTCAGTTTGCGCACGATCGCCGTGGAGACTTGCAGCTGCTCGGTGCCGCTCATGTTGTCCCACCGCTGCCCGCGGTAGGTGAGGGCGCCGTCTGTGACCGAGAGGTCGGGAAGAGGAAGATCGGCCCCTTTGAGCAGATCGACCTTCGCCTGCCGTGTCTCGTCGATTGCGGTGGTCAGGGAAGCGTACTGGTTGGCGTAGTCCAGGGCATCTTCTTCGGCTTTGCCTTTGTCGAGGTTGGCCCGGACCTTGCGGTTGATCTCCTCGATTTGTGAGATGTTGCCTTCCAGCGCGGCGGTGGATTCGTCTTGCAGGTCCTGGGCGGACTTGCAGGCTGTATCCAGGTCGGCGGCGATAGCTGCTCGCTTGGCAACTAGCTCCTCGAATTGTGCGTTGATTTGTTTGTACTGTGCCTGGAGACTCTGCAGGTTTTCCCGCTTGCGCTGATTCTCGCCGTTCTTAGCAAGGATGGTCTGCTGTTGCTTGATCAGGTCGGACGCCGACACCGGCTCTTTGGGTGCGTCGGGATGGTAGGGCTGCTCCTTGGCGAACTTTTCCTTCTGGTCGCCGATCTGCCCAATGGTGCGCCGCTGCTCATACAACGACTTTTCCTGCTGCTCCAGTTCAGCAAGCTTTTCACCCACACCGATGATGCGCAGAAGTGTGTCGGCTTTCTCCTTGTCGGTGGCCTGCATGAACTTGGGCAGGTCGAGAGCCAGTTGCTCGACGAACTCATCGAGAAGGCGCTGGCCAGCCTTTTGCCCGGACGGGTCGGTCACTTTCAGGTCCGAGTTCTTCCCCTTGCGTTCGACTACCAGACCGTTGCTCATCACAATGTGCAACGTCGGCGGGATAACCGATCCTTCGCGCTGGGCCTCGGAGGGTCGGTAACGATCACCACCGAGCGCCCAGGCGATGGCATTCAGTACGGATGTCTTCCCCTGCCTGTTCCTGCCGCCGATCACCGTCAGGCCGTTGGCTGTCGGCTCGACCTTGACAGCTTTGACACGTTTGACGTTCTCGATCTCGATTTTGTTGATGGTGATCGTGTTCAACGCTCGCCCTCCTCGGGAGTTGCTTGCGCTCCCGCCCCCTGCTAAGATAGAGGGGACGGGAGCCTCCATCCAGCCGCTCCTACCTGACACCCGTGGCTGCAACCGCGGGTGTCCTCTCGTCCCCCAACTCCTCCCGCACGCTCTCGGCCCGCACCCGCAGCATCTCCGCTGTGGCATCGAGTCGCCCCAGCGCTTCCCTGCTGGCTGCGTCGAGCTCGCCAAACGCCCGCAGCCAGTGCATCCTGTCGTCGCTGTACTGGTGGCCGATGCGCTCGGCCTCGATGCGGCCCGACGCGAGCTTTTTCGCACCCTCGCTCAAGCCGATCGCATGGAACTCGATGGCCTCGATCATCTCCACCAGCATCTCCCGCAGTTCGTGCGCGTCCATCTCCTCGTCCTCCCATCCGATGCTGTCACGGTACGCGCAGTCCCCGCAAAGCAGGGCTCCGCGCACAACCTCGCCCTCGTCGAACTCGCCGAGCACCCGAGGACACCAGGCACAATGTCCCCAGCACGGCTCGGGCGGCTCGGTGCGCAGGTCAGGCATGCCGGCGAGGTAGATCATGACGCGCTCTCCTCCCCGAACTGCGCCAGCCACTTCTCGAACTCAGCTCGGTCGAGCCGGCGAATCATGTCGTGCCATGTTGCCGTGCCTTCTGGGCCGTTGGGAACGACGACCAGGTCGTAATCGGCCTCCGGGTGCTCAATCGCGAACGAAACCTCGCCGGTGCGCAGCATCTCTCCCGTCAGCCGGCACCCACACGCCCGCATCGCCTCGTATTGCGGCCGCAGCGATTCCGGCAACTCGATAACACGGGTCCGCTGCTCGCCGTCAGGGAGCAGATACTGCGTGGCCTCGGCCTCGAATTTCGCCTCTGCCTCCTGCATCTGGCTCACCGCCTCCCCACGCTAGCCTCCGACACCACCCCCACCATCCCCACGCCTCCCCGAGCCAGCAAGCTCTGCAACAGCCGCACCGGCCCTGACCAGTAGCACAGCGCACGCTTCATTCGGTTCGCCCTCCTCTCAGGACTCGCAGCCACGGCCTGGGCAGCGCCTCCACGAGATACCCGCTGCCCGCGAGAGGCCGCACGGCGACTCTGCACATGCCGGCGCACTTCGCGGTGGCTACCAGGGCCGTCGCGAGCCGTACGTCGTCTACCACGACCGAGCCGCACTCGCAAAGTTCAAGCTCGGCCGCCCGCATGGTTCGGGACTCGTACGCCTCGGTGATCACCGATCATGCCTCCTCTCTGTCAGGCGGGAAACGGAACACCGTCCCGTCGTGCTTAGTCCCTCGCGGGTGGCCGCCGTCGACGATCCAGATGGTTAGCTCGGCCAGGACTGCCAAGGCCCGCTGTCTCGACGCGTACTGGGCCATC
>JAUYMQ010000042.1 GCA_030698575.1 Deltaproteobacteria bacterium | reverse complement strand
ATCGTAACGGATGTCCAGAATGCGTCCGGCCTGGATCTTCTCGCGTGCCGCGAAATTCCATTCGAAGTAGCGCAGGAACAGATCGACGTTGACCGCGGCCGTGCGCTCGATGTCCACGCGCTCCGTCAGATACCCGTGCACCGTGTGGAAGAGGCTGTTGACGCTGTTGGTGACGGTGACGGGATCACGATGTGTCTGGACGACCAGGGCTTCGGGCACCGCTTCGAGGAGCGCTCCGACGTAGCCGGTGTGCGCGGGTGCCTTCAGGGTGAGGCGCTTCCCCGGGTTCTCGGCCTGGAACAGCTGCAAGTGCTCGCGATACACTCGATAGCCGGGCAATGGATCCTGTTCCAGGTACCAGGTCAGGTAGCCGTAGACCGGGGCGAGCATCCAGAAGCTGAGGCTCCAGAGGCTGCTGTCGAATAGAAAGACGTCTTCCTCGGGCTCGTCGGAATCGATGTGGTGCTTCGCGTCGATTCCCGGCGCGGCCTTCTTCATGCGCGCCACCTGCTTGATGCTCCGTTCCCGGCGGCGATCGGGTCCGGGCCCCGCGATCGGCTCCTGCAGTTCCCAGAGCGCGGGCGCGCGCGTCTCCTCGTCCAGCGAGAGCAGCCGCTGCAGGAGCGTTGTGCCCGACCGGGGAAGCCCGATCACGATGAGTGGCGGCACGAGGGGACGCGCGAAGATCTCGGGCGAGCGCTTGCGGGCCTCGATGCGCCGGAGCCGCGTCACGAGCGCGTTTGTGACGCCATCCCTGAAGGCGAGACGGCCGGTGAGGAGCAGTCGCGCATCCTTCTCGACGGAGTCACACAGCGTCGCCAGCCCGGCTTCATAGTCCGGCTCGCCGAAATCATCGAGCCCCGCCATGCGCATCGCCCGTTCCTTGAAGGTTCCGGGTGTGTAGGTGAGCAGTTCCATTCCGGCGCTCTGGAGAAGCGCGCCAGCGCGGTTGAGAACGCGGGAGGGCAGGGGATGGACGATGGGCTCGAGCATGGCTTGGCTCCTTGGCGCGTGGAACGGAGAGGTTAACGCATCCCGAAGCGCCGGGCGAGCCGATGCGTGTTTCGTTCGCCGCCGCCTGTCGGGTCGACGCAGATTTTGCGGCAGCCGCTTCCGCCCTGCGGCTCGTCGCCTTGACCGACGACCCGGGCTTGATCAAGCATCAATCGGACCCTCGCCATCCTGGAGGCGCGCTGACATGAAGCGACCCCTTGCCGTGAACGTGCTCATGGGACTCGGAATCGTTTCGGCGCTGGGCGTCACGCTCTACTGGGCGGCCTGGTTCGGGGCGCCCGAGCTCGTGCAATCGATGACCCCCGACGACGCCGGCTACCTGGCCTACGTGACCTTCGAGGAAGCCTTCCCGCTGGCCGATCTGTGGCTCGCGCTCTGCGCCCTCCTCGGCGCCATCGGCCTCTACAGGATGCGCGACTGGGGAGTGCTTTTCATGTTGCTGGCGGGGAGCGCCGCGATATTTCTGGGCCTCATGGACCTGCTCTATGATCTCGAGCAGGGTATCTTCGAGAATCTGACCCCCGAATCGACGATCGAGCTCTGCATCGTCAGCCTCGTCCTGACGCTCGGTCCCGTCGTCATCATTCTTGCCTGGCGGCAGCGGCGGCCGCTGATCCGCTGAGAACGTCCACTGGCGCCGAGAAGGAATTCGCATGAGAGAAATGATTCCCGGCTATCGTAATCTTCCCGGCCGGCATTGCGGCAGTGGTGCCATGAGAAATCTCCTGCATCACTACTGCGAACTTGATCTGGAGGAAGAAGTCGTCTTCGGACTCGGATCGGGAATCGACTGTATCTATCTCGCGAACCCGGGCTTCGAACCGCCCGTCATCGTGTTCGGCCGGAGTGTGACGATGGAGGCGGACGTCGGGTCCGCGCTCGGCATCGACTATCGTGAAACCGTGGACCCCGATGACGGGACGGCCTGGGAGGACGTGCGGCGGGAAGTCGTGGAGGGGCATCCGACCATGCTCTGTGGCGACATCTTCTATCTCGATTACAGGCATTTCAAGGTTCATTTCCCGGGCCACCGGTTCGTGCTCCTGGGCTTCGACGATGAGAAGCGACTTGCTTACGTGGCCGACCGGGTCGACCCGGATCCCCAGCCCTGCTCCTACGATGCGCTCGCGCGAAGCCGGAACTCCCCGGCGGGCATGTCGGTTCTTAATCTCTGGGGAAAGTTTCACGGGCGTGAGCGCAAGCACTCCCTGGAAGAGGCCTGCGGGCTTGCGATCGACAGGAGCGTCGCGCGGATGACGGGGGGTGACCGATCGCAGGCCGATCTCCTGAAAGCCGCCCCGGGCGCCGGCGCCCTCGAGATTTCCACCGGACTCGAGGGGCTCGCGCGGTTCGCCGCCGAGGTCTCCCTCTGGAGCAAGCACGCCGATCCGCGTTTCCTGGCTTTCTACGCGTCACAGACCTTCGAGGAATTCGGAACCGGTGGAGGAAACTTCAGGCGCATGTTCGCCGCCTTCCTTCGCTGGGCCCACGGGCTCGTTCCCGATCGGGCGCCGGCCGGCTGCGCCGACCTGGCCGCGCGATCGGCGGCCGGTTGGACCGACCTCTCCGGGATTCTGAAGATGGCCTCAAAGGCCCCGGAGGACGAGACACTCTGGAAGCGCGCGGCGCTGAAGGCTTCGGAGATTCACGGGCTCGAATCGGCCCTGTTCGATGAGCTTTCGCGCTGACTTCCACTCTTATCCAGAGAATCACAATGGACGCCAGGATAGAGACGCTGGCCGGACAGCTCGAGGCCGCCCTGTCGAACGAGCTGGGCGGACGCGTTCGCGTCGGGAACCTCGTCCGGCTCTCCGGTGGTGCGTCGCGCGAGACCTGGGCCTTCGATGCGAAAGGAGCCGGGGGCGGTGCGATGTCGCTCATCCTCCGGAAGGATTTCGAGGGGGGCCGGGCGCTCGGACTGGCCGCCCTGATGGGCGAGCCGGACGACTACGATCGCGCGGCGGAGTACGCGCTCTTCCAGGCGCTCCATGCGGCAGGGCTTCCCGTCCCGCGCCCCGTGTGCCTCCCCGATCCGGCAACCGGTTTGAGCGACTGTTTCGTGATGGAGCGCATCGAGGGCGAGGGACTTCCGAGGAAGCTTCTCCGCGATGAGGCTTTCGCGGAGGCGAGATCGACGATGACCGCGGCGATCGGCGCTGTGGCCGCGCGCATCCACGGGGTCGAACCCGGGAAGCTGCCGCAGCTTCCGCTCCGGGACGTCGCTTCGCAGCTGGTCCTTTGCCGGCGCATGCTGGATCTGGGCGGCGCGCCGCGACCCGTTTTCGAGCTGGCGCTGCGCTGGTGCGCCGATCACGCGCCGGGTGCCGCGGAGACTCCGCGCCTCGTTCACGGCGATTTCCGGAACGGGAATTTCCTCGTCGGCCCGGAGGGGCTACGCGCGGTCCTCGACTGGGAATACGCCCATCTCGGCGATCCCATGGAGGATCTCGGATTCCTCTGCTTGAAGCCGTGGCGCTTCGGAAACCACGCGCTCCATGCCGGCGGCTTCGGCACGCGGGAGGAGCTCTTCAAGTCCTACGAGGCGGCCGGCGGCGGCGCGGTGGACCCGGAGGCAGTTCGCTTCTGGGAGGTTCTCGGAACTGTGAAGTGGGGCGCGCTCTGCACAATCCGGGCCGCCCTTCATCTGAATGGCGTACAGCGGTCCGTCGAAGCCGCCGCGATAGGCAGGCGCGTGGCGGAGACCGAGTTCGATCTGATCCATCTTCTGGGGTGATGGCGATGGCAATCGACAGGCCCGACGCCGCGGAGCTTCTGGAAGCGGTCGAGGAGTATCTCCGGGATCGCGCGCTCCCGGCGCTTTCGGGCCATGCGGCCTTCGAGGCCCGCGTGGCGGTGAACCTGCTGACCATCGCGAGGCGAGAGCTCGATCTCGGCCCCGCCCTGTCCGGCGCGGAGACGGAGCGGATGAAACGGCTCCTGGGCAGGGACGGTTCGCCGGAGGATCTCGAGGCCGCGCTGGTGGATCTCATCCGCGAAGGGGATCTGGCTTCCCGGTGGGATGAACTCATGGCGCATCTCCGGCAGACCGCCGAGGGGAAGATCCGGATCGCGAATCCGAAGTACCTGGAGGATGGCTAGCGCCGCGTCGCCGCCGAAGAGCGGCCGGGAGAGATCATGGATTTCGATTACACACCGAAGGTGAACGAACTCAGACGGCGGCTCATCGCCTTCATGGACGAGCACGTCTATCCCAATGAGCGCGCCATCCACGAATTCAGCGAGAAGGCCCCGTCGCGCTGGATCGTTCCTCCCATTGTCGAGGAGCTGAAGTCGAAGGCGCGCGCTGAGGGGCTATGGAACCTCTTCCTGCCGGAGTCGGATCTGGGCGCGGGCCTCACGAACCTGGAGTACTCACCGCTCTGCGAGATCATGGGGCGTTCGCTCGTCGGCCCGGAGTTGTTCAACTGCAGCTTCCCGGACACCGGGAACATGGAGGTCCTGATCCGCTACGGGACGGCGGAGCAGAAGGAGCGCTGGTTGATGCCGCTTCTGCGAGGAGAGATCCGCTCGGCCTTCGCGATGACGGAGCCGGCGGTTGCGTCGTCGGACGCAACCAACATCGACGCGCGTATCGTGCGGGAGGGAGACGAGTACGTCATCAACGGCGAGAAGTGGTACATCTCGGGGGCCGGCGATCCGCGCTGCAAGGTCATGATTTTCATGGGCCGGTCCGACCCCGGGAACCCGCCTCACCAGCAGCACTCCATGATCCTGGTTCCGATGGACACGCCGGGCGTCCGGATCGGCCGGCCCATGCAGGTCTTCGGCTACGACTCGGCGCCGAGCGGCCAGTTCGAGATCTTCTTTGACAACGTGCGGGTACCTGCCTCGAATCTCATCCTGGGTGAGGGGAGGGGGTTCGAGATCGCGCAGGGCCGGCTCGGCCCCGGCCGCATCCACCACTGCATGCGGTCGATTGGCATGGCCGAGAGGGCGCTCGAACTGATGGTCGCTCGCGCACTCTCACGCAAGGCGTTCCACAAGCGGCTGGCCGACCAGGGCGTCATCCGGCACTACATCGCGTGGTCGCGCATCGAGATCGATCAGGCGCGCTTGCTGACGCTCAAGGCCGCGGACGTAATGGACAAGGCGGGGAACAAGGTGGCGCGGTCCGAGATCGCGCAGATCAAGGTCGTCGCGCCGAACATGGCGATGCGCGTGCTCGACCGGGCAATCCAGATTCATGGGGCTGCGGGGCTCTCACAGGACTTTCCGCTTGCGGCGATTTACGCCGGAATGAGGGCGCTTCGCCTGGGTGACGGCCCCGACGAGGTACACCTGAACGTGATCGCCAAGATTCAAATGGAGCAGCCCTGGCTGTCAGACAATCGTCATGCATAGCAAGCACTTATAGGCTTGCCCGAAAGTTCCCCTCGAAGCCTGTAAAGCCCGGATTGAATCCTCCCGATTTGATTGGGTAGAAGCATTCGCGCCCCGTGGCGGCGAATCGGGGGGCATGCCCGTGGCGAACGAGTCTCTTCACATCCTGCTGGTCGAGGACAACCGCCTTCATGCGGCCATGGCGACGGACCTTCTCGCCCAGGCCGATCCACCGGGATTCGACGTCACGCATGTCGAGCGTCTCGCCGACGCCGAGAAGCACCTCGAGCACGCCGAAACGGATCTCATTCTCCTCGATCTGACCCTCCCGGATGCCCAGGGCATGGCCGTCGTGAGCTGCATGCGCAACTGTGCCCGGGACATTCCGATCGTTATCCTGACGGCGCTCCAGGATGAGGCGGCTGCAATCAAGTCCCTCAGGCACGGGGCGCAGGATTACCTGATCAAGAGCCAGGTGACCGGAGATCTGCTCATCCGATCCATCCGGCATGCGATCGAACGCGAGCGCCTTGAGTCGCGGGTTCGCCGCCTGGCCTACTACGATGCGCTCACCGATCTGCCCAACCGGGCCCTGTTCTACGATCGGATCAATCAGACGCTGGCCCTCGCCAGGCGTTACGATCGAATTCTAGGGGTGTTGTTCTTCGATCTGGATCACTTCAAGTTGATCAATGATTCGCTCGGCCATTCGATGGGGGATCAACTTCTCGAGGCTGTGGCGGCGCGGCTCAAAGAGGTGCTCCGGTCGAGCGACAGCCTGGCCCGCATGGGAGGGGACGAGTTCGCGGTTCTGCTCCCCGAGGTGAAGACTAGCGAGGACGTCGGCATCGTGGCCGACAGGATTCTCAAGGCGCTCGAGCTGCCTTGCATTCTCGAGGAGCAGGAACTGTTCATCTCCGCGAGCATTGGCGCGTGCATCTACCCGCAGGACGGCGACGACGTCGAAACGCTGCTGAAGAACGCCGACACGGCGATGTACCGGGCGAAGCAGACCGGCAGGAGCAGCGTCTGTTATTACACGCCGACAATGAACGTGAAAGCGGCCGACAAGCTGGCGATCCGGAACGCGCTGCCCTACGCCCGGGAGCGGGGTCAACTGCGGCTGTACTATCAGCCGCAGGCGCATCTCGCGGACGGGAGACTGGCAGGCTTGAAGGCGCTTCTGCGGTGGGAGCATCCAACCCGGGGGCTGATCCCCCAGGCCGACTTTGTTCCGGTCGCGGAGGAGACTGGCCTGATCGTTTCCATCGGCGACTGGGTCCTGCAGGCGGTGTGCGACCAGGCAAGGGGGTGGAGGGAGCAGGGACTTCCGCCCCTGCGCATGTCGGTGAGGATCACGGCGCGCCAGCTTCAGGACGAAAGCTTCTACGGGAGCGTGCTGTCAGCCCTGGAGCGAGGCGGGCTCCCGCCGGCGGATCTCGAGCTGGAACTCACGGAAGCGGATATCGCGAATGTAGGAGAGGCCGGGGTGAGCACCCTGCGCGCCTTGAAGGAGCATGGGGTGAGAATCGCGATCGATGATTTCGGAGCCGGCCAGTCTTCTTTTCAGTATCTCAGATGCTTTCCCGTCGACTCTCTGAAGATCGACAAGTCGTTCATCGACGAACTCGAGGCCGACGGCAGGAGCGCGGCCATCGTCAAGTCGATCATCGCCATGGGCCGGAACCTGGGATTGGAAACCGTCGCTGAGGGAGTCGAGTCGGAACAACAGATCAAATTTCTTCGAACGCACGGCTGCGACAGATTTCAGGGCTATGCTTTCAGCCAGCCGAAGTCGCCGGATGAGCTGGAAAGGCTTCTGAACGAATCCGCCGGGCGCCAGGCGCCTCCGGTTCATCGCTGATCCTTCCCCTGCAGTTCCTTCTTGATGTTCTCGAGAAACTCCTTGAGAGCGTTCGATGCCTCGCGTTCGACGAATGATCGCACCAATCCCTGAACCAGCTTCGGAACAGGCGTGTCCGGCGCGATGGTCTGCTGGATGGTCACCTTCGTCCCCTTGTCTCCCGCCTCATCGAGCCGGATGACGCCTGCGATGTCCGTGTTGTCGCCGTTGTTCGCCATCCCCTCGTACTTGATCTCGTCCTTTCCGTTCCCCTTGTAGCGGGCCGTGTACTGGGCCGTGATCGTGACAGGACCCGTGGAGCGGGGCTCGTAGACGAAGCGGTAGATGTCCGGCCCGACCCGCTTGCAGCTGTCGAGTCCCGGAATGAGCTTTGCGTGGCCCGGGACGTCCCAGAAGAACTTGTAGGTCCTGGCGAGCGGCACCTTCACCGTGATGGATCGCTTTGCATCGGTCGGAAACCTGGCCATCTGACTCCTCCTTCTCGGCCTTCTGGCCCGCCCTACTAGCTTGCAATCGCTGTTCCATGTGCCTCCTCCTTGCTCGAAGCACAAGATAGCCGGGCTTACGCCTCCGACCGCCCGGTGAGCCGGATGAAATCTTTGCGTCCGAGTTTGTCTTTGAACGCGAAGCCATGCAAAGGTTGCAGCTCCCGCGTGCGGTCCCCCCCGGGTATCCAGGAGCGCCGGCTTGGCGGTACAATCCCCGGCGATGGCGCACCGCCCACTCACGCGCGACCGGGAGCACACCCGCGAATGACGCCGGAAAATGCGAAAGCCTTGATCGGTAGCCGAGGCTTCCGGACCCTTGTGGAGACCGCGCGCGCCATCCTGCCGGCGGGCGGCGTCATCGCGCCGGGCGCCGACGAGACCGGCGTGGCCCTGGAGGTTGCCCGGGGCATCGGGGCGCTCCCGGCCTCGGGACGAGCGAGCCTGCGCGCGATGCTTGCGGCCTGGGAGATGGCCCCACTGGCAAGCCGCCACTTTTCCCGTTTCTCCCGCCTCGGAGAAGCCGGCCGCGCCGCCTATCTCGAAAGCGCCGAGAAGCAAGGATGGCGCCGCGCCATGCTGCTTCCTCTCAAGACCCTCTGCGTGGCGGCCTACGCGGCGCACCCGCAAGTCGCCGACGCGATCGGCTTCGACCATCGCTGCCTCGACGCTTCGCCGCCCCGACCCGGGCCGCGCCTCCGGCCGAAGGCTTACCCGGCAATCTCGGGGGAGGTCGATGTCAAGGTCGATGTGGTCGTGGTGGGTTCGGGCGCGGGAGGGGCGGTGGTCGCGAAGGAACTCGCCGAGCGCGGGCTCTCCGTCGCGGTCGTCGAGGAGGGCGCCTACTTCACCCAGCAAGATTTCCAGGGTTCGCTCCCCGACCGCATGCGCCGGCTCTACCGCGACGGCGGGCTGACGCTCGCGCTGGGCCGCCCCTTCGTGCCAGTGCCGCTCGGCAAGGCCGTCGGCGGCACCACGGTTGTGAACTCGGGCACCTGCTTCCGGCCCCCGGACGAGGTGCTGAAGGCATGGGAAACAGAATGGGGTATTGAAGGAGTGGCGCCCGACGCCATGGCCGGCGTCTTCGATCGGGTGGAGCGGACGATCCATGTGAAGCCCGTGCCCGAAGAGCTGCTCGGTGAGAACGCGCGGGTCTTCCGCCGCGGCCTGGCCGCGCTTGGAATCGAGGGCGCGCCGATCCGCCGGAACATCGACGGGTGCCGCGGCTGTGGCGTGTGCGCCTTCGGATGCCCGAGCGACGCCAAGCAGGCGATGCACCTCTCGTACCTGCCGCGCGCGGAGCGGGCGGGCGCAAGCGTGTACGCGCGCTGCCGGGTGACGCGCATCCTCACCCGGGGCGGACGCGCAGAGGGAGTCGAGGCGCAGATCCTCTCGGATGGCGACGGCGCGACCGTCGCCGCGGAAGTACAGGGGAGGCTCCGCATCCGCGCCGATCACGTGGTGCTCGCCGCGGGCGCGGTGCACACGCCGCTCCTCCTCATGGCCAGCGGGGCTGGGTCACCGCGCAGCGTCGTCGGGCGGAACTTGCGCGTTCATCCCGCAGTGGGGGTCACCGCACAATTCGATGAGGATGTCTACGGTTGGCGGGGAACGCTGCAGCCATACTTCACCGACGCGTACCGGGAAAGCCACGGACTGCTCTTCGAGGTCACTTCGCCGCTTCCCGGGCTCTCCGCCGCGGGTGTGCCCGGGGTCGGGGAGAAGCTCAAGAATTCCCTCGCCGACTATCGCAAGATCGCATCGGTGGGGCTCTTTGTGGCCGACTCCACCACCGGGCGCGTGCGCCGCATGCCGGGAGGTGAGCCGTGGATGACTTACCAGCTCGGCGAAACCGATACACGCCGTCTTGTCTCCGGCATCGAGATCGCCGCCCGTATCTTTTTTGCAGCGGGGGCGCGGCGCGTGTACCCGGGGATACCGGAGGTTCCGGTGCTGGAGAGTCCCTCGCAGATCCAGGCGATCTCAGAGGCGTCCGTGAAGGCCGCCTCGCTGGCGGTGGCCGGCTTTCATCCGGTGGGGACGGCGCGGATGGGCGACGACCCGCAGCGCTGTGCCGTCGACCCTTCGGGCGAGAGCTACGCCCTTCCGGGCCTCTTCGTCGCCGACGGCTCGGTCTTTCCGGACTGTGTCGGCGTCAATCCCCAGGTGACCATCATGGCGATGGCGACCCGCATCGCCTGGCGGCTGGCCGACCGTCTCGGCGCTCGCGCAGTTGACGACAGGACGGCGCCTTGAAGATCGGCGCGAGAGTGGCGCGCGGCACTGCGCCTGAGGAGAATCAATGACGGCCAGGGAAGACGTGACCACAGTGCTCGCCGACTGGAGTGCCGGCCTGAAATTCCAGGACATCCCGGAGAAGGTCATCGAGGAGGCCAAGAGCCAGGTCATGAGCGTGCTCGGGGCGGTTCACGCGGGCGCCGGCACCGAGGCGGGCGCCGCCGTCGTGAAGGCCGTCACGGCCTGGGGGGGCGGGGACGAGAGCGCGACGATGATCCCGTCAGGCCGGCGAACCTCCTTGCACCACGCGATCTACGCGAACGCCGCCCTCAGCATGGCGCTCGACTACGACGACTACCTCTTCGCCGGGCACACCGGGCACTCCGCGGTGCTGGCGAGCCTCGCGATGGCCGAAGCCCGAAATCTCACGGGGCGTGACTTGCTCCTCTCGCAAGTGATTGCCAACGAGGTTGAGGGGCGCGTGGGCGCGTCGGTGCTCCTTGGCCCTCAGAACGGCCAGCTCTGGACCTTCATCCATCTCGTCGGCGGCGCCGTCGCGGCGGGAAAGATGCTCGGCCTCGATGCGGACGGCATGCGATCGGCGCTGGGCATCGCCATGCTTCAGCCTCCTCACGGACTCTGGGCCCCTTTCTTCGGCTCCGAGGCGAAGATCCTCCTTGCGTCCCCGACGACCGTGGGCGGCGTGCAGGCTGCGGAGCTCGCGGCGGCGGGTCTCGAGGGGTGCGGAGACGTTCTCGAGAGCGATCAGGGTTTCGTGGCCGCCTTCACCGACAAGCCGCTCATGGGCGCCTACCGCGGACTCGGCGTCACCTGGCTCACTGAAACGCTCTGTTTCAAGATCTATCCCGGCTGCGCATACGTCGACACCGCTGTCGACTGCGTGCTCGAACTCGTGGGGCGCGAGGCGATCGATCCGGCGGAGGTGGAGGCGATCGAGGTCAATGCCGGCCCGCTGACCCTCGGCATGGAGGCGCTCTCACTTTCTCACCTCCGGGGTCCGAAGAGCACCCCCGTCACCCTCAACTTCTCCGTCCCCTACAACGTCGCCGTGGCGCTCATCGATCGGGAATTGTCCCCCCGGCAGTTCACGCGCGCGCGCATCGCCGATCCGGCGGTCTGGGCGCTCGCTGCGAAAGTTCAGCTGGGCTTCGATGACAATATGACACAGCGCATGCAGGAGTCGTCGCTCGTGAAGATCGAGGACGGGCCGGTCGGACCACGCGCCACCCTCGATCTGGAGAGCGCCGACCTGGCGGGATTCAAGATGTCATTCGGATCGCGCGTTCTGGTGCGTTTGGCCGGCGGGCGATCCATGGAAGCGGAGGTCGAGGTTCCTGCAGGAGGCGCGGGGCGTCCGATGGCCGAGAAGCGGGCCGCCGTCGAGGAGAAGTTCTTGCGCGAGGCGGGTGCGAACGTCGGTCCGGAACGCGCTTCAGCGGCGCTGACGCTCATCCGGCGGCTCGAGACCCTGGATGCGGGCGAGGTTCGCAAACTCGTCGGGTTGACCAGCGGCTGAAGCTCAGCTCTCGACAGGCGGGGTGCGCGGAAGCGTTTCGCCGATCAGGCCGGACGCCTCGCGGTCGTCGACGGCCCGGCAGAACAGGTGACCCTGGGCGTGGTCGCAGCCGGTCTCGCGGAGCTCGGCCAGCTGTTCCTCCCTCTCGACATTCTTGACGACAGAGTCGGACCCGAGAATCCGCGCAAGGCTGATCAGCGCTCGAATCATGTCTGCGCCAAAAAAGCCCGGGCCCTCGAAGCCCGCGCCGCCGTTCGCTGCGCGGGCCGCGTCGATCTTGAGCGCCGCGAAGGGATACCGCTGGAGCAGCGAGAGCGAAGACAGGCTCGATCCGAAGTCGTCGACGCTCAGGCGGACGCGCAACGCCTCGAGCTTCGGCATCAGGGCAGGGAGGATCCCGGCGTTCTCGAGGAGCGCCTTCTCGGTCACTTCGAAGATCAAGGTGCCCTGCTCGATCCCCGACTCGGAGAGCGCTTCCTCGAGGTGCCCGATGAAGCTCTCCTGCGCGAGATGCTTGCCCGAGACGTTCACGTTCATGGTCAGGGGGACCTCTTCGGGGTGATTGCGTTGCCACTCGCCGAGCTGGCGGCAAGCCTCGCCGATGAGCCACTTCTCGATGGGGCCGATGAGATCGATCTCCTCGGCCATGGGGATGAAGTCGTTGGGCGCAATCAGGTTTCCCTCGGGATGTTGCCAGCGGGCCAGGGCCTCGAAGCCGACGACACGGCCGCTGCCGAGAGCTACGATCGGCTGGTAGTGAATCAGAAACTCGCCGGCGTCGAGAGCGCGCCTCAAATTGGTTTCCAGCTCCAGGAGGGCGGCCGCCCGCGTGCGCAGGCTCTCATCGAACAGCTCCGTTGAGCCGCCTCCGTTCGCCTTCGCCCGGAACATCGCTGCATCGGCGTCCTGCAGCAGCTTCTCAGGGCGATCGTAGCCGGTCGCGCTCAACGCAACGCCGATGCTCGCGCTGATCTCGACCTCCCGGCCGTTGAGCTCAAAGGGCGAGGACAGGCGCCGGGTTATCTTCCGGGCGAGACGGATCGCGTCATGCTCGCCGCGGAGGTTCTCGAGAAGGACTCCGAACTCGTCCCCGCCGAGGTAGGCTGCCGTGTCGCTCTTCCGGAGGCATTTCTCGAGCCTCTGCGCGACCGCCACGAGCATTTCGTCGGCCTGGTGGAGGCCGAACTCGTCGTTGATCCGCTTGAAACGATCGATGTCGAGCACGAGCACCGCGAATTTGTAGCTTTCGATCCGATCCTTGCGCGCGATCGCGCGATCAACCCGGTCCAGGAAGAGATCCCGGAGGGGTAGCCCCGTAAGGGCGCTCCGGAAGCCCGTTTCCTTCGCCGGCGCCTGCTCGCCGGTGGCGCCCATCTCCTTCTCGTCGATGACGATCTGCACGTCGAAGTCGCCGGCGTTTATTTTACAATCTGCCTCCGGCTCGACGGCGGAAGTTGCGGGTGCATCTGCAAGCAGAGGGGAGTCGGGCGCCGCCAGGACGTCCGGGTCTTCTCCGTGATTCAGTGCGGTCGCGGGGATGGACGGGAGTGGGTCGTCGCACGGGGCCATGCTACCCGGGGTGGGAACGCTTGCGAGACGGCGGTTCACCTCGGCGAGCGCGGCCCAATCGGCGCACTCCTCGTGGATTGTCTGAAGCCTGCAAAGCGGCGCCTTCTCGGAAGGGTGAAGGTCGGCGGCCCGTTCGAGCATTTCGATTCCGGCGGTGTGATTGCCGCGTGCGAGGAAGGCATCGGCCTCCGTCAGAAGCGTGTCGAGATCCTCCACCCCGATGCGCAGTCCCGCCAGGGTCGAGCTTTCATCGTCGACGGAATCGGCGACCGCCTGGACGCTCATCTCGTCAGAATCGGCGTCTTCGGACATTCCGTTCGATGCGGCGGGTCGGTCGTCCTCGAGCTCTGTGAGGAGAATCTCGCCGGTGGCCGACTCGAGAAGCGACGCCGAGATCTCGATGAGACGCGCCGATATGTCGCGCC
>JAUYMQ010000036.1 GCA_030698575.1 Deltaproteobacteria bacterium | reverse complement strand
CATGTTCTGCGACCACGACACCTTGCCGTAGAGCTGAAATTCGCGGGTGTTGTTGGACAGACCGTAGAGCGTCAACACCGCATCGTTTCCGTCCCGCATATTGCGAAGATGCAGGTTCGGCGACACCTTGCGAATGTTCTTGTTCAACTCGGTGAAGCGGTGCCGCTCCCAAATATCGTTGGTTCCAAAATGCACCGTGGCAAAGATACGAACCGGATGGTTCGGCATCAGTTCAAGCAGGCGCATGGCGTTGCCGACGCGCTGCCAGCCATCGATGATGTAGGCTGCCGAATTGATCAGGAAATCATCGCCATCGGTCGTGAAATCCTGACCGCGCACGCCGATATCGATGTTCGGCACGACGACGCCGGACTTGATCGCCTCGAAAATATCGGAACGATCGGCGAGCGGACGCTGATAGCTGCTGTCCACTTTGAGAAAGCGTAGCGTGTTCGGATCGATGCGCCCGTTCAGTATGATCGCGCTCGGCGAATCCGGGTCTTCGTCAAGTGCCCCGTTGATGATGCGAATGACCGGCTTGACGCGGGTGTCGAGTACCGCCGGCTCGTCTTCCTCGCGACGCTGTACGCTGTGGAGAATGTCAGCCATTTTCAGCATTGTCGTCCTCCTCGGGCCAAAGGTCTGCAAAGGCGGCCAGCCACTTCGCCGCGTCTGGCAGGCGCTCGCCGACGATCACAGCGTCGTCAGTACCTCTCAGGTATTCGATGACTTCGTATGCCGGCGGCAGTCCGGACAAAGCGGCTATCGCCTCGCGGACGCGGAGAATGATTGCCGCCTTGCCGCGTGTCGGACGAGACGGCGCAGCATCCGGCTTGACGGTTCTCAGGACGGCCCGGCGGACCTTCGCCCGCGTCGGCTCCTGTCCCGCGTCAATCGCTTCCTTGATGGTGTTGGCGACGATCCCCGGCGACGCCTTTTCAGCGTCACGGATCATGCGGGCTTCGTGGAGTTGTTTCGGCGGGATGACTTGCGTTCCAGCAAGTTTCCCGTCTGGAATTTTGCTGCGGTCGCCGCCTGCGGTAGTGACTTCCCCCCGCTCCTGCGCCGCGTCGTATTCGTCGGCGATGCGACGGTTCGCGGCGGCTTCAATTTCCAACGCCTCGGCCTGTGCCCGCGTCACCTTGGCGAGAAGTTCGTTGAACGCGCCCTTGGCTGCCATGAGCCGGGCGGCACGCTTGGCCGCGTCGTAAGCGACCGAGGCCATGTCGCGGGCTTCCAGAACTTCGGCGGCGTTGTGTGCGCTCGCCAGCGTCCGTGCGGCCCGGTCCACCATCGCCGGAAGATTGTTGGTACGATCAAGCGAAGTCGGAATCGTCAAGTCGATAGCGGTCATGCTGCGACCCCCCGGCTTAGGTTGCGTGTTGATTTCTGTGAATCGCGGCGCGAACGGATGAAGGCGCGAACCTTCATTTCCGTGTCCGGCCAGATGCGGCGGTTGTTTCTCAGCCGCTCGACCAGTCGGCCGTTCTTCACGGCCAAGATGCCAAAGCGGTGCTCTCCCAAGCCCGATTCGACTAGGAACGCTTCTACTTCCGTCAGCAGATCGACGCTCATTCCCGTAATCTGACACGCTATGGCGTGTTGGTCAAGACACGTAATCGCGTGTCCTCAGCGTGTTAGCGTCGATTTATGCAAAAAGGTTGGTATCAGCGGCTTGTAGCGGCGATTCGGGAGGACGGCCGTCCCCTGAAAGAAATCAGTCTTGCGGCGCGTTGTGGGGAAAACTACGTCCAGCAAATGCTCAAGAACGGGAAGCAACCAGGGACCGACCGCCTCGTCCGGCTCTTGAAGGTGCTAGGCCGCGCCAGCAGCCTTCACGTCATTCTGGGGACAGAAATGACGCCCGAGGATGAGGAACTGATCCGCGTGGTTTCTTCTCTGTCCGACGACCAAAAGCAAGCGGCACTAACTTTTTTTCGGGCGCAGCGAGCGCCGTCACAAAAGCAAGCGCGCGCGTCTTAGCCTCTGGGGTCAGTCTGTCCCATTCGTCCAAGAGGGCAAGCGAAAGGCGGAGCGTCACAATCCCCCCTTACCGGCTGATCGCCGTTTGTACCCGGAATCATAGCGGCCCCCGCGCGCCAATACAAGATTTTATTCCTATGCTCTGCCAAGCGACAATTCACAACTCAGCATAGTACGCCCCAAAGACGGGGCTAACAACGCACCGCCTTTGTTGGCTGTGGAAATCCGGTCAAAAGTGACCGGATTCCCCCGATAGCGCCAAATCCCTAGCAAATAAAAACACGCCGCAGCGTGTTTCGTGCTTGACCAACACGCTATGGCGTGTCATTGTCCCCTCATCGAACGGAAGGGACAGGGATATGGCAAGCACAACTGGAACATACGACTTCCAAGCTAAGGCTTGGGAACTTGCCGCATACAGCCTCGATGGTTGCCCAGACGTTCCGCATCTCGAAAGCGCCATTGCGCGGATCGAACGGCTGGCGGGCCTAATCCAGCAAACAATTGATGAGTTTATCGCCGTCGAGAGCGACGACGCCGCGCAGCTTCGCGCCGATAACAGCCAATTCGGCGTCGGCGCATGAGCATGACCCGCCAACTCCTATCCGGCTCCATGTGCGGCCTGATGTTCGTGGCGATTGTCGTGGCGATATGGGGAGTCGTGCCGACATGAGCGCCCGGCGCACGGACGACGAGGTGATGGCCCTGCTACGCGGCGACAGCGCATTGAACCGTGCCCGCGCAATTTTCAGCGGCGAGAGCGGGCGCATCGAACAAGCACTAGCGCAACGGCAGCGCGGCGGAATTATTGATGTGCGCCGCATGGAGTTTGAAGCCGTCGAGAAAATAGCATCGGCGCTCGCCGTGCCGGAACTGTACGAGGCACTCGACGAATGCATGAAAGAGCATGGCGGGTTTGTCATCAAAGGCCAAGTAGAACGCCGCGCCCGCGCCGCCCTGTCCCTCGCCCGTGAACCATCCAACCCCGGAGAGAAGTCGTGAGCGGCAACCCGAAAGACGGTGGAGCGGCATTTCCAAGCTCAAACGAGGATGGCGATCTCGTTGTCGGCATGACGCTACGTGACTGGTTTGCGGGGCAAGCTCTGATCGGATTGCTCAGCCAAGGCTCGCAGACCGTGCGCTGGCACAACGAAAACGGGGCAATCGCCTATCAGGCCGCCGACGCCATGCTCGCCCACCGCGCCCTCATAGCCGCCGAGGAAACGAAATGACCGCCTTCTGGACAGGCTTCGCCGTCGCAGCGCCCGTCTTCGGGATGCTCGGCTTTATGCTCGCCGCGATTATGAGTGCAGGGAGAGATACATGAACGGCGAACAGATTGTCGCTGAATTGCAGGAACGCCTCAAGCCCGCCCACCGCAATCAGGGGCGCGACGGGTACATGGACAACATCCCGATTGTCGAATGCGGAAACGGCCTCACCATGTCGGTGCAAACCGGCCCCTCGCACTATTGCCAACCCCGCGACGGGTTTGGCCCGTGGTTTGAAGTCGAGGTCGGATTTCCCAGCGCCAAGGTCGATGAGTTTATGCCGTTCATCGACGGGAAAGATAGCGATCCAACGGACACCGTTTACGGTTTCGTCCCGATCAATCTTGTTGCTGAAGTCATCGCCAAAAATGGCGGGATGAAGCCATGAACGCC
>JAUYMQ010000026.1 GCA_030698575.1 Deltaproteobacteria bacterium | reverse complement strand
CCCGGCGCGAAGAGCGAGAGCAGGACGGCCACCCAGGGCCGGCGCCGTGACGGCAGTGACACCGTCGGAGCGGCGGGGGACGCGGTCAAGTTGTGCGCTCCCCTTCCTCCCCGGACTCGTCCCATTCGACGGGCGGAGCGGGCGCGTCCTCGAGGAGCCAGGGAAGCCCGTCGGTCAGCTCGAACCAGGGCGCTTTCGATCCTACCGAGACGTGTATGACCGGGCGCTGGCCCGGATCGCCGTCGAGCGTGCCCAGGCGCAAGCGAAGCGTCCCGGGATCGTCGGCGCGCCGGCTGTAGATCGGCGATCCGCAGCGCGGGCAAAAGGCACGAAACTTTCCGGGCGACGATTCATACTCACAAATCACGCCCTCCCCTGAGATGAAACGCAGGGCGCGCGTTCGGACGGAGGCGTTCGTGGCGAAGGCCGTGCCGCTCGCCCGGCGGCACATGCTGCAGTGACAGTAGGTCATGGGACCCAGAGCGGCCTCGATTTCGTAACGGATCTCTCCGCAAAGACATTTTCCGGTCATCATGATTCTCCTCCCGCCCCGGCATCCGTAGGGGGGGACGGTCGCGCTCATTCGCGTAACGTGAGTTTGTAGCGCCAGTAGCGAAGGCCGTGGCGGCGCGCCAGTTCGCAGTCCTCGACGAAGCCGGCAGATTCGTAGAGATGGAGGGCGCCCGTCATCAACTCACTCGTGTAGAGACCGATGATCCGGGCACCCTCGTCGCGCGCCCGGGCAATGCATGCATCGAGCAGCCCGCGCGCCAGGCCGCGCCCCCTGCAGCGGGGAGAGACCGCGAGAAGCAAGATCGAGGCCCAGGCCGCCGGAAAGGGAACGTCCGAATCGCCCGGGGGCACGTATGCGACGGAGGCGGCGATCTCGCCGCCGTCACGCACCAGAAGGAAAGCGGCTCGCTCGGCCACGGTCTCGACCGCCGCGACACTCGCGGCCATCCCCGCCCATCCCTCAGGCGTCATACGCGGCTCGAATTCGCCGTAGGCCGTGACATTGAGCGTCGCAATGGCGGGGAGATCGGCCTCGCGCGCGGCTTCGACCTCGGGGCTCATGGGGCGGCGCTTTCTCCGGGACGCCTTCGCCGGACGGCGCGCGGAATCTCAGCCCATTCCGTGAGCGCCTCCCGGTCGAGCGGATCCTCCCCGGCCAGGAAACGCTCGAGGTAGGGAAAATCGTCGTATCCCCAGAACAGCTCGCCATCGACGATCATCGTCGGCACGCCGAAAACCCCTTCGGCGACAGCCGCTTCGGTTGTTTCTCGCAGATGCTGCTTGATCTCGGGCGCCTGCGCTTCCCGGAGCGCCTTTTCGCCGTCGAGGCCCGCCTCCGTAGCGATTGCGGCTACGGCATCCGGCTTGCTGATGTCCACCCGGCGCGCCCAGTGCCCCGCGAACAGCCCGCTGATGAGCTTCGATTTCGTGCCGGCGGGCATGCTGAGCGACGAGACACGGAGCGGGAGGAGCGGGTTGAAGGGGTGGGCGGCCGGGGCACGAAGCGGGAGATCGATGAGGGCTGCCTTGCGCAGGTTGTTCTTGCACATCCACCAGGCCTTCGGAAGCACCTCGGCGGGACCGAGCTGCCCGTGCGCGTTCAGGAGCCCGGCGAAGAGCGACGGAACCGGCTCGACCGAACGGCCGTAGCGCGCAGCCAGCTCCGGGAGCCGCGCCCAGGCCAGGTAAGCGTTCGATGAGATGTAGTCGAAGTAAAAGCGGATGGAACCGGTCTCGCTCGGCATGATGGCTCCTTGAAAAAATAACCCTGCGCATTTCGATCGATCGCCGACGTTCCCTCACCCTGCCCTGCAGACGAGTCCTTTCAGGTAGCGCCCTTCCGGAAAGGGGAGCGCGACGGGATGGTCGGGCGCCTGCGTGAGCCACTCGAGGATCTGTGCGAAACGGCCGGCGTCGAGCGCGGCGTCGGCGACAATCTTCTGGAACAGATCCGGCTCGATCGCTCCGGAACAGGAGAATGTGAAGAGTATTCCTCCAGGCCGCAGCAGCTTGAAGGCCTGGAGGTTCACATCCTTGTAGGCACGCGCCGCCCGATCGACGTGTTTCCTGGCGTCGGCGTACTTCGGCGGATCGACCACGACGAGATCGAACCCGCGGCCCGCTTCGACCATGTCTCTCATCACCCGGAAGACGTCCCCCTTGACGATCTCGAAGGATTCTCCTTCGAGGCCGTTCAGCGCGACGTTCCTGCGGGCAAGATCGATGGCTGACGCGGAGGACTCAACATTGACCACACGGGCTGCCCCCGCCCTCGCCGCCGCGATACCGAAGCCACCGGTGTAGGCGAAGCCGTTCAGGACCTCCCTGCCCTTCGCATGCTGCGCCATGCGAACGCGGCTGTCCCGCTGATCGAGAAAGAAACCGGTCTTCTGCCCGTTCACGACGTCCACAAGGTAACGGCAGCCGTTCTCCAGAATCTCGATGAGGGCCGGCGGATCGTCGCCGTGAAGCACCCCCTTCACCAGCGCGAGCCCCTCCTTCCGGCGCACCTCGACGTCGGAGCGCTCGAATACGCCACGGCAGGGCGAGAGATCGGCGAGGAGCTTGACGATATCGGGCTTCCAGCGCTCGACGCCCGCGGCGAGGAACTGGCAGACGAGGAAGTCGGCATAGCGGTCGACGATCAGCCCCGGGAGAAGATCCGACTCCGCGTTCACGAGTCGGCAGGCACCCCGGTCGCCGCCGGCAAGGAGCGGCGCCCGGACCTCGATCGCGCGCGTGAGCCGGGAATGGAAGAGCGCCGGGCCGACCTCCTCGCCGGGATCGAAGCTCCACATGCGGACGGTGATCTGCGAGCGGGGCGAATAGGCCCCCCGCCCGAGCAGAGCGCCGGCCGCGGACAGGATCTCGACGGTCTCTCCGGGCTCGGGCTTTCCATCCATGCGCTCGATGGCGCCCGAGAATATCCACGGGTGTCTTCGAAGGATGGACTTCTCACGGCCGGGTTTCAGGGTGATCGCAGGCATGGAGAGAGGATAAGCGCCGCCATGCGCTGCGTAAAGCCGCGCCGATCGCCGCTCAGGCCCGGATGCCCTCCACGATACAGAGGGCCGATGGCGAACTGGAGAACGAGACAGGCGAGAACGGCGGCGAGCAGCGAATTCAAATGAAACACGTGTTCGGGATCTTCCATCGGAGCCGGGGCTCCGGCACCGGCCCGTCAGTCGGCGAGAAAGTAATCAACCGTCGTGACGACGCGCACGCGCTTGTTGATCTGGCTCCCCTCCTGGATGCCGGGCGCCTCGTCGCGCGGAAGGATCTGGAAGACCCCCTGGTTGGCCCGGCGGATCCCGCCCAGACGGCTCCCGGAGTCGGCCGCGAATTTCTCCGCCGCTTCCCGCGCCCGGGCGGTGGCCTCGGCGATCATCTCGGGCTTCACGTCGTTGAGCCGGGTATAGAGGTAAGTCGGGCCGGCGTAGCCGTAATCCTGGCCCGAGGTGAGGACGACGCCCGCCTTCACCAGTTCGCCGAGAGCCTGGCTTGCCGCCAGGATTCGATCCGGTTTTCCCGATCGGACCATGAGGGTCTGGTTGATCACATACCGGGACGTGGCGGGAGTCGATTGGTAGCTATTGGCGCGCGCGTCGGTGACCCGCACGCCCTGAAGCTCGATCTCCTCCGCCGCGAGGCCCTGGCGCGTGAGGAACGCGCGGGCAAGATCGAGGTTGGCGGCCAGCTGCGCCTGGGCCGCCGACAGATCGTCGCTGGTCACCACGAACTGCAACGGCCAGAGCGCCACGTCGGCCGTCACCTCGCGCTCCGAAAATCCCTTCACAGTGACGAAGCGATCGCTCTCTCGCCCCGCCTCAAATCCCTCGCCGATCTTCAGGCCGGCCCGCGCGATGCCAAGGGCAAGAATCACGGCGCTGAGAAAGACAACCCAGGAACGCATGTCAGACCTCCGGACGGGTGCGCGAAACAGGCCTGCCGCTTGCTTTCGAGCGTCCCGCCTCTCAGGCCGCCGCCCAGCGGCGGAACGTCCGGTAATGGTAGGCGGTGGCGAACAAACCGAGCAGGATCGCCTGCAGGCACCAGGTCGGAATCATCCGCCAAGCGGCGAGGTCGCCCGCGAGCACGGCGGCGATCTCGGTGATCACGAGCCCGTAGATCACGAGCACCGTGAGCGCGGCCACGAAGCGGCGCTCCAGCGGCCGGCGGTAGGCCCACAGCAGGAGACCCGTCCAGCCGAGCATGAGGGAAGCGCCGTATCCCATCGCGAAGCGGTAACTTCCGGTGGGATCATCGAAGCCCCAGAGAAGCCTGGCCATCCCGGGGACAAGCATCGGGACAAGCGCAAGCGCGTCGGTCACGGCGCCTGCGAGAAAGGCCGCGCGGAGCAGCTGCTCCTGCCGATCGGGCATCACTCACTCCTCCCGGCGTTTCTTTGCTTCGAACGCTATGCACACTTGCAATGGTGACTGCCGGGAGGATCGCACGGGTTTGGCGGGGGATGCAAGATGTTACCCCCGAGCTCATTCCACGAAGCTGCGGGGAAAGGGCCTTGCTCCGCAAGGTTCGCAGTCAAATAAACCGCGCAAGCAGAAAGATGCCGACCATCGACCCCGCGATGGCGAACTTCACGGCGGTGCCCACAACCAGTCCCAGCGTCGCGCCCACTCCCGCGCGCCCGGCGGCCTCGATGTCACGGCGCACGGACAGCTCGCCGAGCATCGCGCCGATGAAAGGCCCGATGATGATGCCCGGCAGCCCGAAGAAGAGGCCGACGAGTAGCCCGACAAGGGAACCGATCACGGCGCGTTTGCTCGCGCCGAAATGCTTGGCGCCCAGGGCGCTGGCGATGAAGTCCACGGCGTAGGCGAGAACGGCAAGGAACGCGAGCAGGGCGATTGTCCCACCGCCGACGAAAGCGAAGTCTTCAGCCCATGCGGCGACGACGAGTCCGGCGAGCAGCAACGGAGGGCC
>JAUYMQ010000023.1 GCA_030698575.1 Deltaproteobacteria bacterium | reverse complement strand
CGTACGGCTCGCCCAGGCCTCCAGGAAAACGTTTGCGAACCCCTCCGCCGAGGAGGTGCTGACGACGAGCGCGGCCTTCCGGTAGTGCCCGGGCATGTCGATGTAGGGCACCCGGCCAAGCCGGTGGAGGTTGGGCGCCTTCTCCAGCGCCGCGAGAACCTCCCGCACGAAGGCGCTGTCCCCAAGCGCCGGCACGATCATGGTGAAAGTGACCTCGGGGAGCATGGACGCAAGCTCGGCCATGAGCTGGGGGCGCTTCTTGGGGAGCATGTTTCCCACCCAGAGAACCTCCTGGCGGGCCGAGGCCGGGGGGAGCGGATCGGCGGGGAGCGCGCAGGCGCTGGCGACGAGCACGCCCTCCCTCCCCCACCGCTCGGCAAGGAGCTTTTCCTGCTTTCGCGTCTGCACGATCACGCGGGTCGCCAAGCGGACACCCAACCGGTAAAGCAGCCCCTGCGGCACCGTCGCCTCGCGCAGAAAGCTCCCGTCGAGATCGCGATCGTTCGCCACGGAGAACAGGAAGGGCAGCCCGCGCAGCCGCGCGAAAAGCGCGGCGACACCCGTGATCGATCCCGCGCATCGCTGGTAGTAAAGATCGGCATTCGCCCGGCGCATCCCCCCCCACAGCCCGAAGAGAGCCGGCTTCCGGAGCATGCTTCGGGATCCACGCGGGGGCGTCGGAACGGTCCAGAACCGGATGTTCTCGACGATCTCCTCACGCGGCGGCCCCGGCGCGTAACTCACGAACGAGACGTCCCACCCCCTTGCGACGAGCGCTCGTGAGATGAGCCGCTGCTGCACCTCGGCGCCACCGAAACCCCGCGGATCGCCCGTGAAGAGCGCGTGCGCGTAAGGAGTGACGAAGCAGATCCTGGGTGATCTCATTTTATTCCGGGTTTTCCGGGTTCGGGCGGAGCCGGCTGCGACTGCCGTACAACGAGTCTCATCGGTTCCGGCAGCGAGGGCCGTAGTCAAATACGCTCGGGGGGCTGCGCGCCGGTCCACATGTCGCCGTCCGAGTCGGTGAAGGTGAGATACCAGGACGACGCATCGGCGATCGCGCGGGCGTGTGTCGAGTTCTCCAGATTCGAAAGGACGAAAGTCTGCGGGCGCGGCGCCCGGAGGAAACCGAGCCGGGCCAGCGCGCGCCGGAAGGGGGGAAGGGTCGTGAAGGCCATGAGCGAGGTCGCGCCGCGCGCGCGCGCAAGTGCGAGGGCCGCCCGGGCGAGCGCGGTGATGGCGCGCGGCTCCGAGGGGCAGGCCAGCAGATCCACGATGACGGCGCTCGAGTCCGGCGCCTCGGGGAGTGGAAGCCGGAGCGCGGCGTGGCCGCGCAACGCGCCCTCCCGCCGAACCTGAAGCAGCGTGTACTGCGCGTGGGGCGCTTCCACGAAGCGCCAGCGGAGGTAGGCGGCGTCCCGGACCGCGGCCACGCCGAGCCTGGGGGCCACCTCGGACCACAGGGCGTCGGCATCCACGCCCGGTTCCCCCTCCTCCGACACCTCGTAGCCCGCCGGGCCGCTCCCCCAGGCGTCGGGCGACGCAATCGCGAGAAGTCCGCGAGCCGGCGCGGCCGCCAGGCGCGCCAGCCCCGGCGCCATCCTCCGCCCCAGAAAAGCCGCGGCATCGAGAACTCGCATCTGGCTCCGGGCGGGGGGCATGCCGCGCCACCCGCATCGCAGATGGATCGCGTAGGAGGGGGCGTTCATCCAGAGCCCGCCGACGGGCGAGTCGGACCTCTCCGCGACTTCGCTCACCAGCCGCTGCGCAAGCTTCTGCCCGCGGTAGGCCGGATCGACGAGCAGATCGTGGCTGTAGCGCATGAGCATCGGTTCGCCGCGCACGGAGAAGCGCACAGGCATGCGCCCGAGGCTCGCGACAATCGTCCCGCCGTCGTCGACGACGTACCGGCGCGGCTCGTCGAGATCGACCGGGTTTCCCAGCGTGACCCAGCGGAGAGCGCGATCGCGAAGAGCGCCGATCTCCGGGCCGAGCACGCGGTCGAACAGCGCCCGCTGCCTCCGCCAGTCTTCGCTCTCCGGCGCGTGATCAAAGGCTCTGATTCGCAATGTCATGGCGCTTCCGTTGGTTAAACGCCGGGCTCGAGTCGGCCCCCGGCTCATCACCGCCACACGCCCCTCGCTGGCATGATCCCCAACTACCCGAGCGCATCTGATTGCGGAGCCGTTCCGAAGGACCGATGCGGCGGTCAAGACCGACGGCCGAGTTTGCTCGGACAAGTTTCAAGGATCCATGAGGCCGCCCAAGCCATGCTTCGTCACGCCCTGCGCCCACGCGCTGTTCATGGGTGATCTCCGCAGCTGCTGCGGCCAAGGCCAGGGTGCTCATCGAGGCGCTACCGATCTTCATCAGGCCGGCGGCCACGTACGTGCTCATCGGACCGACGAGGCTGAAGAAATCTCGATGGGGAATCCGACCGTCGAGCGACCGGTGCCCCTGGGAAACGGGAATCCCGCCGTCCGCGAGGCCTATCCCGATGCCGCTGGAAAGAACGAGAACGCAAAACGCAAGGAGGAGAGAAACCCCGGGGACGAGTGGAGAGCGAAGCGGATTGAGCTGGCTCTTCGTCAAGACACGCATACTTTCGTCGATGGGGCCGCATGTGACGCGCCCGGCGAGCGCACCTTTTCGGCGCGCCCCCGCCGAAGCGCACCCTCCCGCTCGGGGTGCGCAGGAATTTACATTATAGGGGCAGCCACGTGGCGCTTCAAGCAGCGCGCGCCGCCGTCGGCGCCTGCGTCACCAGCCCGGACGTGAAGGGCTTCGAGTGCAGCCTCGATCAGGATCGTGCTTGACATACACGCTCGATTGGCGACACGGTGTCACCCGGTACGGACGGACCGGCAGCTCTGCCCCTCCGCCTCGATCCTCTACCCGCTGGCGGAGGATGCGAGGTCTACGCGGTCAACACTTCCGCCAGGCGGGCCGGACCTCTTCTGAGGACGGGCCGACATGGTGAGAGGGCCCCGTTGGGTTCTCGCTTGCCGGCTGGACACGCGTCGGCCAGGCCCCTCTCCCCCGGTGGAAATCCACGATGGAGTCGTGACTTGAACCCCTCGTGCGCAAGTCGGCGATGGCCGATCCTGCCGATCCTCGTGGCATGCCTATCTATCAGACTTTACGTCGTCTTCGCGAATCCCCTGCCGGAAGTAAGGAAAGATGCTCTGCAGTACGATTTGATCGCCAGGCACGTCATGGAGGGAAGTTATGCGATTGTAGAACATGTTCCGACGCTGCACAGGCTCCCAGGCTATCCGGTTTTTCTAGCGACGACTTACTCAATATTCGGGCATCGCATCGCCCCTGTACTTGTTATTCAATCGCTTCTGGATACGCTTTCATGCTATTTGATCTATCTCATTAGTCTTGGTCTCTATTCCGGCCTGAAGCGACGGTGGCTAGTATACCTCCCTCCATTGTTATATAGCGCCTACGTGCCGGCTATCCTGTCCTGCAGGATTGTCCAGTCAGAGGGGCTGTTTACATTTCTTATCATCCTGTCCACTTGCTGCACGGTCTTGTGGTTCAAGAACAACCAGACATCGGCCTCGGCCCTTTCAGGTTTCTCCCTCGGGCTTGCAGATCTAACAAGATCTGGACTTCTGCCTTATTCTCTTCTCGTCGTCATTTTCGCTCGTTTCAAGAATCGACGCGCGATTACCATCGGTGCCTATCTTGTTTGCTACGCCCTCGCGCTATCGCCATGGGTCATCAGGAATTACATGACCTTCGACAAGTTAATCCTCTCTTCGTCGATTTCCGGTAGAGCCTTGTGGGCCGGCAACAATCCTTACTCCGGCGGGCACAACCCGCCGCTGGCGAGCCCGGCATTCCAGCGTTTTTTCAAGGACAATCCAGAGTTCGTCCAATATGAGAGACAGGCGCACGATGGCCGCCTGGCACTGGAGACGAGCAGAGCCTACCGCAGGAAGGTCATCGAATTCTGGAGGGAAGAACCGTGGAAATTCATCAAGTACCTGCCGGTCAAGCTCTACGAC
>JAUYMQ010000022.1 GCA_030698575.1 Deltaproteobacteria bacterium | reverse complement strand
CCCGGCGCGCCGCGGGCGGCCGGCATGAGCGCCCCGCCCCGCCTCTACCTCTCGCCGCCTCACATGTGCGGGCGCGAGCTGGACTTCGTCCACGAGGCCTTCCGCACCAACTGGATCGCCCCCGCCGGCCCCGACCTCGAGGCCTTCGAGCAGGAGATCTGCCGCGACCCCGGCGCCCCGCAACCCCCCGGGCGCCACCCCGGTGTTCGTGGACAGCGAGCCCCGCTCCTGGAACATGGACCCGGCCCTGCTGGAGCAGGCCCTCACCGACCGCATCCACCGGGGCACCAGGCCCAAGGCCGTCATCGCCGTCCACCTTTACGGCCAGCCGGCCGACATGGACGCCATCATCGAGATCTGCGCCCGCCACGAGGTCCCGCTCATCGAGGACGCCGCCGAGTCCCTGGGCGCCACCCTCAGGGCTGCACTCCAAGACACGGACATCCGGGTAGAACCGGTGATGCGGTGAGGCGCCGCTGTTGATGCGGGTTCTCACCGCTTCGGCACTGAGCGCCGGCGCTCGACGCAGACGCGGTGAGGCGCCGCTATCCATGCGGGTCCTCACCACATCACCGGACATCACCGGTTTACGCCGGTGGAGTGCACCCCTAGGATGATCCAGTGCCCGTCAAAGTCCGCGCGATCGGGAAGATCCGCTACTGCATCCGGACTGTGAGGTGACCCACCGGGAGCGCGCTGAGCTGAGCGTCACCGTGCTCCCCGTCCGGCTGTAGCCAAGGATGCCGCCGGGACCCGAGGGGCCGCTCCCCTCACGATCGCCCAGGTATTCATCTGGAGGACGCCGGGCGCCGCTCACGACCGCGATGGTCCACCCAGCCGGCGACGGCAGGCATCCGCGCGAACTCGGTCCAGCCGGGCCCGATCGTGACGGCGATGACGGAGAGGCGGTGGGCCGCCCTCGAGCGGCCGCCCGATGCGCTCGCGCATTCCGCTCGGGCGCTGCGGCCAGCGCCAGGAGGTCGCGGTGAGGTCCTCCCCCGCGCGCCGGCCATGTCGCCCTTCGGGGCCCGGCCCGAGCCGGTCCTCGACGATCACTGGAGCGCTGCGTCGCCGCCTGGTCGACCGTTGACAGCTCGCGCTCCGCCCTGATAGCCCGGGCGGGCGACACGCGGGGGGCCACCGGGGCTCGCTTCGCGAGCCGCTGCCTCAGCTCGGCGAGCGTCGGCCGCTCGGTGGTGTGCGGGGCCTCCCGGAGCAGGGAGCCGGACAGCGTGAGCCCCTCGAAGGCGGCGCGCGCCTTGAGCGTGCGGTGCAGCTCGTCGCCGATGGCACAGCGTCCGGGCCGGTTCCTGCTCTCCGGGGGTCTGGGGGTCTGATCTTGACCTATCACATGCGAGCGGGTATCAGGGTTTGCTTCGGTCGCGATGTCGGATTTCAAGACCTGACCCCTGACCCCCGACCCCATCTCCGCGGGCGACGTGGTGCATAATCGTGAGGCAAGAGCAGGACACGGAGCCGGCAGACAAGGGAGCGAGGGGAGGAGCACATGGACAAGGCTATCGTCGTACGGGGGCGATTATCTGACCCGCGGCATATCGAACTCGATGAGCCGGTGACCAGCCTTTACGGTGCCGTTGAGGTCATCGTCCGCGCCGCATCCGAGGGGTTGCCGCCCGTGCGCGACGTTTTCGACCTGATCGCGGGGCTGCCGCCGGGACAGCGGCTGAAGGCGGATATCGACCGCCAGATGCAGGAGGACAGGGCGAGCTGGGGAAACCGGTGAGCAGGCTCTACCTGGACGCCTCCTGCATCATCTATCTGGTCGAGGCATCGAGCCCGTTTCACGCGGCCGTGGTCGCTCGCGTGGCGCGGCACGGGGCCGACCCAGAGTCACGGATCGTCACGTCACGCCTCTCACGACTGGAATGCCGCACGCGCCCGCTCAAAGAGGCGGATTCCAGGCTGCTGGCAGCGTACGATGAGTTCTTCGGGGCCCGCCGCTTGACCCTCGCGGACGTCAGCGACAGGGTCATCGAGCGTGCCACCGAGCTTCGCGCCCGGCATGGGTTCAGGACACCGGACGCGATTCACCTGGCCACGGCGATCGAGGAGCGGGCCGATCTCGTGCTGACCGGCGATGTGGCCCTGAGACGATGCAGCGAGGTCGCGGTGGAGGTTGTGGAGCCGTGATGGTGGTGCCGGCCATCGAGCGGCTGGGGCAGTGGCGGATGTGGCTGAAGGTCGCGGGCGAGGTGTCGGCGGTGGGGCTGCAGGCGCAGGTGTCCGCCGCCCTGCAGGCGGTGCCGCGGGGGCGGGAGCCGAGTCCGCCGGGGGAGCGGTTCCGCCGGATGGTGCTGGCGGCGATGCCCGACATCGAGGCGATGGAGGTGGTGGAGCGGTTCTTCCAGATCGGGGCGAGAGCCGTCGAGACGGGGCATCCGATCGCGATCTTTCTGGCGGGCTGTCGGGAGTGTCTGGCCGAGTGGCAGGTCCAGGTGGCGCATGGGCGGATGGCGAGCCTGGCCTCTCTGCGACGCGCGGCCGCGGAGGAGGGCGCCGCGGCTGCCGGCGAGGCCGTCCAGCGCGGTGGTGCAGCCGAGGCGTCGAGGGGGCCGGTTTGCCCACGTGGCCAAAACGGGAACGGGCTCCGATGAGGCGGCGCCGGACGTCGATGGGCCGGCGCGCACGGCGGCGCATTCGCGCCGGCGG
>JAUYMQ010000006.1 GCA_030698575.1 Deltaproteobacteria bacterium | reverse complement strand
CGTCGAATTTCTGAGCACCCCCGAGAAGTACCAGCGACTCGGAGGGCGCATTCCCAAGGGGGTCCTGCTCGTCGGGGCGCCGGGGACCGGCAAGACGCTCCTGGCCAAGGCGGTGGCGGGCGAGGCGAAGGTTCCCTTTTTCAGCCTGTCAGGATCGGATTTCGTGGAGATGTTCGTCGGCGTGGGCGCGGCGCGCGTGCGCGATCTCTTCAAGCAGGCAGCGGCGCAGGCGCCCTGCATCATCTTCATCGACGAGCTGGACGCGATCGGCAAGGCGCGGGCAATGGGCCCGGTGATGGGCGGGAACGACGAGCGAGAGCAGACCCTGAATCAGCTCCTCGCCGAAATGGACGGTTTCGATCCCGAGGCCCTCAAACGGGGCGTGATCATCATGGCGGCGACGAACCGGCCCGAGATCCTGGACCCCGCGCTTCTGCGAGCCGGCCGATTCGACAGGCGTATCATCGTCGATCGGCCCGATCTCCGCGGCCGCGAGGCGATCCTCCGGATCCATGCCAGGGGCGTGAAGCTGGCTCCGGACGTGAAGCTCGAGACCATCGCTGCGCGCACTCCGGGAATGGTGGGCGCCGATCTCGCCGCGCTGGTTAACGAGGCGGCGCTGCTCGCCGGGCGGCGGGAGCGCGATGCTGTCGAGATGGCGCAATTCGAGGAGGCGATTGATCGCGTGCTTGCGGGGCTGGAGAGGCGGAGCCGCATCCTCTCGCCCCGAGAGAAGCGCATCGTGGCCTATCACGAGGCGGGGCACGCGTTGACGGCCATGTCCTGCCCGAACGCCGCGCCGGTGCACAAGATATCGATCATTCCGAGGAGCATCGGCGCGCTCGGCTTCACCCAGCAGCTTCCCACCGAAGATCGCTACCTGATGACGCAGCCCGAGTTGCTCGACCGCCTTGCGGTGCTGCTCGGCGGCCGCGGCGCCGAGGAGGTCGTGTTCGGCGAAGTCAGCACGGGGGCCCTGGACGACTTGCAGCGGGCCACCGACATCGCCCGCGCAATGGTCACCGAGTACGGCATGAGCGAAAAGCTCGGGCCCGTTGTCTACGAGCGAGAACGCCGCCCGGCCTTCCTCGACGTGCCCTGGCAGCACTCGCCGAGCTACGGCGCGGAGACGGCGCAGCGAGTGGATGCGGAAGTTTCGCGGCTTGTGGAGGAGGCGCGGTCTCGCGCGCTTGATATTCTGAACAGGCGCCGGAAGGATCTCGAAGCAATAGCCGCGGCGCTCATCGAACGGGAGGTCGTCGACGCGGACGAGCTCCAGGAACTGATCGGCCGGGAGGAGAACGGGAATTGACGGTCGGTTGCCCCCGGATGGAACAAGTCCAAGGAATGGAGGCGCTTCAATGAAAATTGTCAAAAGTGTGGATGAGCTCTGGTCGTCGCTGAAGGGCGTGGTCGAGCCATCGGCGGACGGCGTTCGCGTCGCGAGCGCCTCGAAGCTGAGAGAGGAAGGCGTCGACACGCTGGTGTGGAGCGCCGTGTTCGCCGAGAACGAGGCGGTTCGCGACACGGCGCGATGGGCGATCCGTGCGGCGGCGCGTGAAGTCGGCATCGAGTCGGCATCGATCTATCCCCTCTATGCCGCGATGGGCCGGAAGGACTGCGGCGGTTTCACGGTTCCGGCCATCAACGTTCGCGGACTCGCCTACGACACCACCCGGGCCGCCCTGAGGGCCGCGCTCAAGAACGAGGTTGCGGCGGTCATCTTCGAGATCGCCAAGAGCGAGATCGGCTACACCCACCAGCGGCCCGCTGAATATACGGCCGTCGTGCTCGCGGCCGGCATCAAGGAGGGGTGGAAGGGCCCGATGTTCATCCAGGGAGATCACTTCCAGATGAGCGTGGCGAAGTACAAGGAAGACCCGAAGAAGGAGACGAAGGTGATCGCCGATCTGATCCGCGAGGCGATACCCGGCGGCTTTCTCAACATCGACATCGATTCATCGACCCTGGTCGATCTGTCCCGCGGAAGCGTGCGCGAGCAGCAGCGCGACAACTTCGAGGTCTGCGCCGAACTGACGCGGGTCGTCCGCGAGTGCGAGCCGAAGGGCGTGACGATCGCCGTGGGGGGCGAAATCGGCGAAGTCGGCAAGAAGAACAGCACGGAGGAGGAACTCCGCGAGTACCTGAACGGCTACCTCGATCTCATCGGGAAGGGAACCGTCGGTGTCGACAAGGTGAGCATCCAGACCGGCACGAGCCACGGCGGTATTCCGCTGCCCGACGGATCGGTTGCAGAGGTCAAGCTCGACTTCGATACCCTGGCCCGGCTCTCCCGTGTGTGTGTCGAGGAGTACGGCATTGCCGGCGCTGTGCAGCATGGCGCGTCGACGCTCCCCGACGAGGCGTTCCACCACTTCCCCGAATCCGCGGCCTGCGAGGTGCATCTCGCCACAGGTTTTCAGAACCTCACCTACGACGGCGGGCACTTCCCGGAGGATCTCAAGCGAGAGATCCACGCCCATCTTCACGAGGCGTGCGCCGGCGAGAAGAAGGAAGGGGAAACCGAGGAGCAGTTCATTTACAAGACGCGGAAGAAGGCCTTCGGCCCCTTCAAGCGGCAGATGTGGAGCCTTTCCTCGGACGTACGAAACCGCATCGCGGCTGACCTCGAGGCCAAGTTCGATTTCCTCTTCCACCAGCTGAAGGTCGGAAAGACGCGCGAGCTGGTCGACAAACACGTCAAGCCCGTGGCTGTGCCGCTTTCGAAGCCCGGGAAGTGAGCAAGGCCGACGTCTGATCAAAGGGCCGGGCGCGCCGTGCGGCGCCTCCGGCCCTTTTCTATGGCCGGCGCCTCCCCGCCTGTCGTCGATCGCTGCCCGCATGTCATTGCGAGGCCCGAGGTCCCGCGCGGAGCGCGGGCCGAGAGAACGTAATAGAGGCCCGACGAAGCAATCCCCTCCGCGCTCGCCGCGGGAACGTCGCCCGGGCTTCCCGTGCTCGGCGGTCCCGTGTCCGCGGAGCGCAGCGGCGTCGCCCGGGCTTCCCGTGCTCGGCGGTCCCGTGTCCGCGGAGCGCAGCGGCGTCGCCCGGGCTTCCCGTGCTCGGCGGGTCCCGCCCCCGCGCGGCGCGAAAGGCGACGCACCCCCTCGCGC
>JAUYMQ010000644.1 GCA_030698575.1 Deltaproteobacteria bacterium | reverse complement strand
ACCGGCGGCGTGGGGGTGAGCGCGCGCGGCACGCCGTAGGCCGCCACGAAAAGGATGAGCGCGGCGGGCAGGCTCAGTTTCGCGAGGGCCGGGCGGCGGCGCATCCAGAGGCCGGTCGCGTGCAAGGCGAGCGTGAGCGTCAGCATGATCCCCGCCATCGCCATGGCTGTCATGAACCTGGGCGAGAGCCAGAGGACGATCGCGCTCAATGCGCCGATGCAGAGGAGGGTGTGCCAGAGCCCGCCGCGCTTGCGCCCGAGCATAGGACTCAGCGCAAGAGCCAGCAGGGCGCCCGCGACCAGGTCGAAGGCGAGAGCGTTCAGGATGGCGTACAGCGGCGCCTGCAGGTGCATGCGGAGGGCCGCCGGCACGTAGAGGATCGCCTCGGCCACGGCATAGCTCAGCCCGAAGAAGAGCCCGCGCAGGAGCCCCTCGCGGACCAGCCCGCTGCCGGGCGGTCGGCTCGAGCCCGCTTCGGCGCGGCCGCTGGAAGGTGCTTCGTTCGGCGTCATGGAGTTCGCTTGCAGGCGTCAGGTTTCCGGTTTGCGTGACCCGCGCATGATGCCACACCCCGGCGGAGCTAACCACCGATGCCGGCATTGGGGTCAGGCACCTTTATTTTAGCGGGAGGGGTCTGGCATCTTTATTTTAGCGGGATTGGAGGCCAGGCTGTCTCATCCAGAGGGAACCGCTAAAATAAAGGTGCCTGACCCCATGAAAAGGTGCCTGACCCCATTAATTTGATTGCTCTCCGTCGCGCCGCGCTATTACCATCCCGCTCCCGATTCATACGAGGATCGCGCCCATGAAAAGCACGAGAAGTCTTGCCGCGCCGGCGCTTGCCGCCATCGCGTTGCTCCTGACCCCTGCACCCGCGCGCGCAGCCGGCACCCTCACGGGCCTCTCGCTCCAGCCGAACCCCGCTGAGATCAACCAGGGGGTGCAGGCGACCCTCTCGGGACAGGGGAGCTGCCCGGAGGTGACACTCGACTACGGCGACGGCTCGCCGGCGCAGAAGCTCGCCCCGGTCGATTTCAACAAGTCGGTCAACACCAGCCCACCGCCGCACAAGTTCGCCGCGGCGAAGACCTACACGGTCACCGCGTCGCCGGGAAAGGGCTGCCAGGGGAGCGCCACAGCGAACCTCACCGTCAAGGCCAAGGGCGGTGCCGACTTGCCCTCGGCGAAGCAACCGGCCGGGAACACAGCGAGCATGGCGGCCGCCAACATTCTGAAGGCGCTGGCGGCCTACCTGGTTCCGAAGGTGACGGGAGGGCTCGGCCTGGTCGAGCCGGGCATGACCTTCATCGCCTTCGGCTCGGGCTTCGGGAGCACGATGGGCAAGGGCACGCTCACGGGCGATTTCGGCTCACGCCAGCTCAACGTAGTGCAGTGGGCGCCCAAGGGCATCGGCTTCCAGGTGCCGAGCGACATTGCGGGCGTAAGCGATCACACGGCCAAGCTGGTCGTCGAGACGAGCGGTGGCCAGAAGTCGGAGCCCTTCGCGCTCAAGTTCCGGGCGAAGCGCGATGTCGTGCGCCTGAAGGCCGGCGACGTGGGCGCCACGACCTGCGCGGCCACGGCCCAGCAGAACACGTGCAACTGGACAGTTAAGATGGGCCCCGGCGCCACCGTCGCGACCAACGAGCCCTGGACGGGCTGCGTCGTCAAGGCGGGGGCGAGCCTCTGCGGCTGGCACGAGGGCGCGGCCGGCCTCGGCATGGGCCTCGGCATGGGCACCGACCAGTACCAGATCAGCCTCAAGAACGGCTGGGCGCTCTACGATCTCGGCGGGTTCGTGAGCGGCTCGCTGTACAACGAGAAGGTCGCCACGCTCGGGGCGGGTTTCACCGAGGGCGCGACTTCGTGGAGCCCGAAGGTCAACTGGCACCTCGGCAAGGGGCAGCTGGCCACTTACAGCTGCGACATCTTCATCGTCGGCCCGAAGGGCGTGCCTTACAAGTGACGCGCGGCGCGTGCGCATCGCATGTCATTGCGAGGCCCCCGAAGGGGGGCCGAAGCAATCCCCCGCGCTACTAGGAAGAGGAGAACGATCATGGGGTTTCGAAATCACCGCGCACTGCTTCTGCCGATGCTGCTCGCCCTGGTGTTCCTGGCGCCGCGCGGATCGGAGGAAAGCCTGCGACAAATGGACACCGATGCGCCGGCCACGACCGAGGCGCCATCAACGCGGGGCGCGGCCCCCGATGCGCCGGCCGGTGTTATGCGCCGGATGCCGGCCGCCGCTGACAAGATGCGGGTTGCGCCTGGTGCTGCGCTGCGCGGGGCAGCCGGCAAGCTCGGAGAGCCCTTGACGGCGGTGCAGCGGAGCCGCGCCGAGGGCCAGGCGCCCGATCTGGTCTCGCGGAAGGGGGCGTTTGCAAAGTTCGCGAAGGAAGAGCAGGCCCGGCAGGCCGCCGAGGCGGCCAAGATCAACGAGGCGCTCGCCAAGCTTCAGGTGGGCGACGGCAACGCGCGCGAGGCGAAGCTCGAGGCCATCCGCACCGAGACCCTCGCCATCCAGTCCCGCGCCCGGTCCGGCTCCCCCGCGGCCCGCGCCGCCGACGAGAAGCGTTTACAGGACCTCCAGTCCGAGATGGATGCGCTGGTGAAGTAGTGGGGTCTGGCATCTTTATTTTAGCGGGCGGGGTCTGGCACCGTTATTTTAACGGGTGGGGTCTGGCATCTTTATTTTAGCGAGATCGGAGGCCAGGCTGTTTCATCCAGAGCGCACCGCTAAAATAAAGGTGCCTGACCCCATTCAACTGAC
>JAUYMQ010000633.1 GCA_030698575.1 Deltaproteobacteria bacterium | reverse complement strand
GGCAGGGGCTTACCGTGCTCGCTCCTCGCAATGACATGCGCGGGCGTGTTAAACTCGCGCCCCAACATGCCGGAGGAACACGATGCCAAAGCTTGACGCCGTCGACTCGATCAGCATCCAGGCACCCGCAGACAAGGTGTTCGAGGCCGTTCTCGACTACGCGAATCACCACGCCTGGTGGAAGCACTACCAGTGCGAGGTCGAAGGCGGCGGGCCGGTCAAGGAAGGCACGCGGGTCCGTCACGTGATCAACATCCCCGTCATCCAGCCCAAGCCGAACTTCGTCCGCACGATCCGCAAGATCGTCCCGAACGAGCGCATCGAGGAGACCTACGACGAGGGAGACTACGTGGGAACCGGCGTGTGGACCTTCGAGCGTCAGGGCGCCCTCACCGTGGCGACGTTCACCTGCCACGCGCGCTCGAACAACCTGATCAACCACATCGGGGTTGGCCTCATGGGCGCCGGACCGCACCATTCGGTCTACAAGACGGGGCTGGCGGGCCTGAAAGCGCGCTGCGAGGGGCAGGCCTGACGGGGTCGGACAAACGAGGCAAGAGGATCATGGCTGAAGGGCATTGTGTTTTCTGCAAGATAGTCCGGGGCGAGCTCCCCTCGATGAAACTCTACGAGGACGAGCGGACGCTCTGCTTCATGGACATCAACCCCGCCACGCGCGGACACTCCCTCGTCGTTCCCAAAGCGCACCGCGAGAACATCTACGAGATGAGCGAGGCCGAGTGCGCCGACGTCATGAACGTCACCAAGCGCGTGGCGGACGCCGTGCGCAAAACGCTCGAGCCCGACGGTCTCAACCTGCTGCAGGCGAACGGGCTCCAGGCCTTTCAAACGGTTTTCCACTTTCACATGCACATCATTCCCCGCTATACGAACGATCCGATCAAACTTCCGTGGATTCCTCGCGAGGGAAACATGGAAGAGATAAGAAAGAACAGCGAGATCATTCGCGCCTTCTTCGAGTAAGGGCCTCCCCCCGGCGGAGGTAGTCGATGGACGCCACGGTCAATCGCGCGCTGGTGCGGGCCGATGACCTTCTTCGTATCTCGCTCGCCGCCGTCTGGCTGCTCGAGGGCCTGCTCCCCAAGATCATTTTTCTGGGTCCCGCCGAGATAGAAGCCTTCACACGCACGGCCCCGTTCCTTCCCATGCCCGCCGAGACGCTCGTTCCGATGCTGGGCGCCTTCGAGATCCTGCTGGGCCTGCTTCTCTTCCTGGGCATCCTCGCCCTGCCCGTTCTGTGGACGATGCTCGGGCTCCTTGCGTGCTTCAGCGCGATCCTCGTCGTGCAGACGCCGGCCGTCCTGCTCGATCCCTATGGCGGCGTCATCAAGAACCTGGCGTTGCTCGGCGCGACCGGCGCGCTCATCGCGCTCCGGCGCGGCGCGCAGGCGCCGCTGTTGCGGCTCGTTCACCGCATCCGCTGGGACGTGCTGAACGAGTTCGGCGCGGACGCCATCTACCAGCAGCACGCGCATGCGGCGCGGCAGGTGGGGCTGGGCCAGGCGCTGCAAGATTTCGCCGAGACGGAGCGCGAGCACGCCTCGGCCGGGCTCGATGCGCTGGGTCGCCTGGGCTCCCGGGGGCCTCGCCTCGGCGGGGTCGTCGCGCTCATATCGACGGCGATTGGCTGGATGACGGCGCGGCTGGGCGATCGGTGGATGCTGCGGTGCGATCTTCTGCTTGAGCGGTTCGCCATCCGATCCTACGGACGGAGCGCCGAACAGTTCGCGGCCTGGGAGGAGGAGGTCCTCGCCTCCGAGTTCCGCCTCATGGCCGCGGCGGAGGAAGAGCACGCGCGGCGGCTCGGGGATCTGATCCAGGGCTTTCAACGCGCATCCGGGTTAGACTAGCGGCAAAGGGGTATCACCATGAGCCGCGCCATCCTGAAGATCTGGGCACTGACCACCGGCGGGTTCCTGCTGACCTATGGCGGGATGGTGGTCCTGCGCGTCCTGGTGCTGGATCTTCGCGATCCGGCCGAGCCGGCCTGGGCGGCGCTCGCCGTGGGCCTCGGGGTGGCGGCGGCGTTCGGCATCATCGCGGGCATGGCGAGCGCGCCTCTCTCGGCCCCCTGGCTCGGGCAGGTCGACCGAAAGGCCCCGCGTTCGGGCGCGCTGGGGCTTGGGCTCGCGGCCGGCATGCTCGGCATTTTTGCGGTCGATCTGGCCGGCGCGGTCTACGGACTGGCCGCCGTGGTCGGCTTCGTCGTGCTCATCCACATCATCGACGCTTTCCCGCACGTGCTCCGCATCGTTGCCGCGATCGCGCTGGTCGCCGGCATTCATCTCTTCCTGCGAAGCCAGACTTACAACGTGCTGCGCGCGCGGCAGACCGTCATCTTCGTCGATGCTGCGTTCGATCGCCTGGCGGCAAGCGCCGAGGCGCCGCCCGCCACGGCCAGCGAGCTGCAGGCGCGCATCGGGCGAGTGGCGCTGTTGCACGGAATCACATCTCTCGAATACGACCCCTGGGGCTACGACTACCACTACGAACTCGGCAAGGGCTCGCGCGTCTTTCTCACCTGGGGAGCCGACGGCATGCCTGGCCCCGATCCCGCCATCGACCCGGGAACGCCCGGGGCCGACATCGATCTGCGCGCCGCGCTCGGCCTGGAGGCAGGCGGACTGCGCCCGCCGCCCGAAATCCGCGTCACCCCCGGCGATCCCGAGAGCAGCCAGGAGTAGCCCCTACCGGAATCTCGGAATCACTTCCTTCGCGAAACGCCGCAGCCCCACCATCTGGCGGTCGAAGGGGGCGAAGGTCATGGCGATGAAGTGCGTCACGCCGGCCTTCAGGTAGCGACGGACCTGCGCCTCCACCTCGTCGGGATTTCCGGCGAGCACCTGCGCCCGCGCCTGCTCCTCCGAAAGCCCCATCGAACCGCTGATGCCGCGCACGAGCCGGTTCGCCGCCTCGGGATCATCGGTCACCGTAACCGGGATGAGCACGCTCTTCTCGATCGCGTCGACGTCGGTCCCTTCCTTCTTGCAGTGATCGGCAAGTATCCCAATCTTGCGCTCGAACACCTCGGCCGAGCCGAAGGCGTTCCACATCTGCGCGTGGCGAGCCACCAGGCGAAGCGTCTTCTTCTCGCCCCCGCCCCCGACGAGGATGGGCGGGTGCGGCTTCTGCACGGGCTTCGGCTCGCAGCGGGCTTCGCGGATGCTATAGTGCCGCCCCTGAAAGCTCGGCGCCTTCTCCGTCCACATCTGGCGAATGATGTGAAGCGCCTCGTCGAGCATGTCGAGGCGCTCGCCAACAGGCGGGAAGGGGAAATTGTAGGCATCGTGTTCCGGCTCGAACCACGCGCCACCAATTCCGAACTCGAGACGGCCGTTGCTGATGTGATCGAGCGTGGCGCCGAGCTTGGCTAGGTGCGCCGGGTTGCGGTAGGTGACACCCGTGACAAGCGTGCCGAGCCGCAGTTTCTTCGTTCGCGCCGCGAGGGCGGCCAGGGTGAGCCACCCCTCGAGGCAGGGCCCCGAGGGATCGCTGAAAATCGGGACGTAGTGATCAAAAGTCCAGGCGGTGTCGAAACCGAGTGTGTCCAGCTCCTCCCAGGCCCGGGCCAGATCTTCCCAGGTGCAGTTCTGGGGCGCGGTCTGGACGCCGAAACGGATCTTGGGTGCGGCCATGCGTTGCTCCTTTTGTCATTTTGATTGATCTTCAGATCGACCCTAACCCCGGCGGGACCGCCTGTCCAGTAAGCGGTGCGGCGGCCGCTCGACGGAAGTGGTGAAGAGATGACGATGCGCGAAGGGCGCGTTCGCGTGAACCGCATGGAGATTCACTACCTCGCCTGGAATCTTCCCGGGAACGTCGGTGCGCCCGCGAAGCCGGGCGACGGCGCTTCGCTTCCGCTTCTCCTCCTCCACGGTTTTCTCGATCACGCCTGGTCGTTCGTCCCCTTCGTCGATGCGTTCCTTGAACAATCTTTGGCCGCCGGCGTTGCGCCCCGCCCCGTCATCGCGGTGAATCTTCGCGGCCACGGCGACAGCGACTGGGTGCAGGGCGGCTACTATCATTTTCCGGACTACACGCTCGACGTGCTTGGGGTGGCCGACGCGGTGGGCGCGAAGCGCTTTGCGCTCCTGGGCCACTCGATGGGCGGCATGGCCGCCTGCGTGGTGGCGGGCGCCTGGCCCGAGCGGGTGGCGCAGCTCGTGGTGATCGAGGGGGTCGGCCCGCAGGCCGGCAACATCGAGGAGGCGCCGGATCGCTACAGGGAATGGTTCGAGGGCGTGCGCCGCGCCGGGAAGCGCGAGCACGGAGAGGTCGAAAGCCTCGACGCGGCCGCGAAGAGCCTCCAGCGGCTCCACCCGCTTCCCGGCGACGACCTGGCGCGCTACCTGGCGAAGAGTGGCACGCGCGCTCTTCCGGACGGCAGGCTCGTCTGGAAATCCGATCCGCTCCATCGCACGCGCGCGCCGCAGCCCTTCCACCTGCCGCAGGCGCAGGCCTTCTTCCGGCGGGTCGAGTGCCCGGTGCTGTTCCTCACGGGCGGCGAGAGCGCATTCCGCCATTTCGACGTGGGCGACCGCCTGTCCTGCTTCCGCGATCTGCGCACGCGTGAGATCGCCGACGCGGGCCACATGGTTCATCACGATCAGCCGGGGCTGCTGGCCGAAGCGGTCTGCGATTTCATCTCCACGAGCGGCGCGGCCTGAAGCGCGCCTACCTCCTCGTTCCGACTGCCCAGCCCAGAAACGCCGTCGCCCCGAGCATCTCGCTGGATTCCTCGGAGAGAAGGAACGCAGCGTAGTAAGCGCTCTCGCGAAGCTGCATGCCGACAACTTCGGCCAGAATGGCCGCCGCGAAGAGCAGCGTCCCCGCGGCGAACAGCGCCCGCTCGGCTCTGGACTCGCCGGCGAGGCATCGCTGGTAGAAGAGGCCGAGGAACCCGAGGGTGACGAT
>JAUYMQ010000628.1 GCA_030698575.1 Deltaproteobacteria bacterium | reverse complement strand
CTTCAGAACCTGGTGAACGAATTCAACGCGAACGACACGCACCACTACTACCAGTACACCACCGTGACGTTCGACACGACGTTCACTCCCGACCAGGTCTCTCCCTTCGACTGCTTCCACCCGTCGGCGAAGGGACAGAAGGATCTTTCCGCCTACACCTGGGCGGACGGCCCCTTCAAGGCCTACACCAAGTAGGTTCACGAAGGCGCCCGACAAGCGTGGGCCCCCTGCCGGAAGGCCGGGGGCCCTTGCTTTAGTCTAGTCTGAAGTCGCTGACGGTGCGGGCTGGGCAGGCGCTCCCCTCAAGCCTCAGGGAACGGGCGCATCCGGCGGCGCGCTGTCCACCGTGGTGGCCTGGGGCCCCTTCTCGCCGGGCTCGACGTTCAGCGCCACCCGCAGCCCTTCCTCGAGATGGTCGAAGGCAAGCCCGCCGTGCACCGCGTTCCTGTGGAAGTACACCTTCTCCCCGTCGTCCGTGAGTATGAAGCCGTATCCTTCCTCGCGATTGACCGAATCGACGATGCCGAGGTAGGGCGGCGCTGCGGGCCGCTCGGTGCGCTTGCTGCGACGCTTCTGCCTCAGCTTGTGGACTTGCTTCTCGAGGGCGTCGACAGCCTCGGTCAGCGCCAGCCCGACCTCCGGGCGGATGCGGGCCGCCACGATCTCCTTTCTTCTCGCATGGCAGGCAATCGTCACCTCGTGGCCGCCGTGCCGATGGTGGGCCGTGGGCTTGATGCTGATCCGGACGTCGATGAGGTCCCCATGGCTCTCGGCCAGCGCCTGAAGCCGCGCTTCTATCTTGTCGATCGCAGCCTTCGGAATCCCGTTGCTGTTCCTCCAGTGAATCTCCATCCATGGCTCCTTGCCCGCACGAGGCGGCATGACTCTTGTTGCGATTCTCAGCTTTCTTCAGCCATCAGGTCGTCGGTGCGCGGATCCGTTGACCACTGGTCTTCTTCCGCATCGAAAGATCCGCCCCTGCGTAGCGCGCACCCCCAGCACAGCAGCTGGTTCTCGCCGAAGGCGAAGGACCGGCTGTCATCGGCTATCGCGGCGCCGCAACCGGCGCAGGGAACCCTGGCCTCCATCTCCGAGCGATGCATCTTTTATCTCCTTTTCATGATGCAGCCTGTTTGGTTCTGGATACGGCCGGAAGCCGCCCCATCACGATCCCCCACTTCTATAGCCTGATGCAAGTTTGTCGCCGCCGCCAATGGGATCGCGAAACATCGCGGGATTTCTCTCGCTGACAGGTCTCCAATGGTGAAAATATTGCATCCGCTGGGGCGATGACTGACGAGATTGCACGTCCCTGCCCGCTTGACCGCCCGGAATCAGGGGCCGATCCTCTCGGCACGGGGCTTGCTAGGAAAGAGGATCGGGGGCGGTTCCGGCCGTCCGGCCGGAGCCCCTCGAACGCGCATGCCCCTTCCAGAGGAGGAAAGGCCATGTCCCTGGAAAAACTGACCCGGCGGCCCGTCCGCACCGTGCATCCGACGAGCACCGTGACCGAGGCGGCCCGGGAGATGGTCGAGTTCTCGGTGGGCGCGGTGGTAGTCACCAGCCCGCACGACAACTCGCCCCTCGGAATCATCACTGACCGTGATCTCGTGGTCCTTCTGGCGGAGGGTGGCGATCCGCGCAAAGCGACGATCGAGGGGCTTGTCCGCGCTCCCATCCGGACGGCGTCAGTGAAGGAGACGCTGCACGACGTCACTCGCAAGATGCACCACTACGGCGTGCGCCGCATTCCCATCGTCGACGAAGAAGGACGGCTGGTCGGTATCGTCTCGCTCGACGACGTACTGCTCCTCCTCGGCCAGGAGATGGCGGACCTGGCCGGAACCATCGAGGCAGAGATCGTCCAGGAGGCGGCGGCGATGGCCACGCGCGCAAAGCTGAAGCGCGAGGGCTTCTAGCGAGCGTTCTCGTCCCGCGAGAAGGCTTCGAGGCTTGCCAGCTGGAGCGCCCCCTTCTCCGCCTGCTGCGCCATCCGCCGGATGTCGCTGTAGAGATCGAGAACGTCCACCATGGCCCTTACTCGCAGTTCCCCCCGCGTGCCCGCGCGAAGGAAGCTGTTCTTCATGGCCTGGTAAGCCTCCTCCACCTCCGCTAGCGCCGCCGCGCAGTCATCCAGCGAGAAATCCTTCGATCCGACCTCCGCGCGCTCGAGCATCTCGACGACGAGCCTTCTGAAGCCGGCTTGCTCAGCTGCGAGCTCGGGGTGCTCGATCGGTTCCAGGACCGCCTGCTCCACGGCCACGTTGGTCGCCAGCTCGGCCAGCTCCGAGTAGTACCTAGAGACGCGGAGTGCGTTCGGGAGCGCATCTTCCAGATCCTTCGGAACCTGTCCCCGCTGAATGAGATTGCTGAAGCCGCCCACTGCCTCGACCAGGGCGTCAATCACGTTCCGATCGCTCGCCAGCGCCGACCCGGCCGGTCCCTCGATGCTCTGGACCCCCTTCGCCATGCGCAAAGCGATCGAGCCGATCCTCCGCAATTCCATGGTAAGCGCCTGGACTGCGAGGCTCGGGGCGGCGAGCACGTTCCGGTCCAGGTAGACGGGCCTGGACTCGTTTTCCTCCTGGCTCCGGAAGCGGGTCTGGAGGTAACGGACGAGCCTGTCCGTGAAGGGCCACAGCAGCAGGATTCCCAGCACGTTGAAAGTGGTATGGAACAGCGCCAGAACCGCGGCGGGCGCCGCTTCGAAGCCGAGTCCGATTCGAAGACGCACGAGCGCCGGAACCAGCCAGGGAAGCAGCAGCAGTGCGACAGCCCCCGTGAGCACATTGAAGGCAAGATGGGCGCCTGCGGCCCGCTTCGCATTCGGCGTCGCGCCAAGCGCCGACAGCGCCGCCGTGGAAGTCGTGCCGACATTGGCGCCGATGACGGCCGCAGCGGCGCTCTCGATGGGGATCACCTGCCCGGCGGCCGCCGTGAGCGTGATGGCAAGCGCAGCGCTCGAGGATTGGGTCAGAAGCGTGAGCAGGAAACCGACCGCAAGGAACGCCAGCAGGCCGGGCATTCCGTCGGCCGGGACCCCGTCGAGACGCATCCCCTCCCCCAGCCCCTGGAAGGCGTTTTGCAGCACATCGATCCCGAGGAAGAAAACGCCGAGGCCTGCCACGGCCTGTCCGGCGGCCCGCCAGCGCGCCTCCCGGCCCATCATCGACAGGAGCATCCCCAGGCCCACGGCTGGCAGGGCAAGGGCCTTGATGTTCACGTGGAAGCCGACGAGCGCGACGATCCAGGCGGTCGCGGTCGTCCCGACGTTGCTGCCGTAGATGATCGCGATCGCCTGGGCGAGGGAGAGAATCCCCGCGTTGACGAATCCGATGGTAGCCACGGTAACTGCACTGGAGGACTGCACGATGGAGGTGATCAGGGCGCCTGAGAGGACTCCCCGCAGGCGGGTTCCCGTGGAGCGGATGAGGATGCCGCGTAGCGCCCGGCCCGTGGCGAGCTTCAGCCCCTCCGTCATGAGCCGCATGCCCAGGAGGAAGAGGCCAATCCCTCCGAGGAGCGCCGCAATCATGGGTACCGGCAAGATCTCGTCCCTTCGCTCAGCCGCCCTGGCCGCGGGAGCGGAACAGGTAGCCCACCAGGCAACCCGCCAGAAGAACCACAAAAATGAGAATGGAAGCGCTGAGCTCGAGAGACCAGAAGAGGAAGCTTATTTCCACCGCCCTGTAGTTCTGAAGCGTGAAGATGAAGAGAAACGCGAGGATGGCGTAGAGAACATAACGATTCATGCTATTCGCCCTTCCGTGGTTTCGCGAGCCAGGCGCGGACGCCGCTCGAGAAATCGGCCTGGGCGGCATCGAAGCTCTTCGCCCGATCGAGAAATCCGCGGGGCCCTCCGACCTGATCACTCAGGAATTCGGTCCCCATCCTTCCCCACTCGTCCCGCACCCACTTCGCGAAGAAGTAGTCTTCCTTGGCCGCCATGCCGGCAGCGCCGGGCTTCCGCGCGGCGTCAAGCATGTCCCGGGCCAGCCCTTCGATCCCCTCTCCGGTCTTGCCGCTCACCTGATACACGGGAATCGGTTCGGGCTCGAAGGGCCGGGCGAGGGTGAGGCTGCTCTTCAGAGCGTGGTAGCTCCGCTGCGCGGCCTCGCCTTGATCGCATTTGTTCAGGATGATGGCGTCGGGCACCTCCATGATGCCCGCCTTCATGAACTGGATCTCGTCGCCCCCCAGGGGCTGGAGAACGAGGTAGAGGCGATCAGCCAGATAGCGCACATCAAGCTCGCTCTGCCCGATGCCAACAGTTTCGATGAAAACAGCGCCGAAAAGCAGGTGCATGAGCCGGCAGACGTGGAAGCTGCCAGGGCCGAGGCCGCCCAGTTCGGTGGCGGTGGCCTGGCTTCTGAAAAACAGCCGCTGGGTGTCAGGCGGGAATCGCACGCGGGTGCGGTCGCCCAGCAAGGCGCCACCCGACTTGGGGCTCGAGGGATCGACGGCGAGAACCGCGACGGAAATGTCGGGATCGAGTTCCGCCATGCGCAGGGCGAGCGCGCCGATGAGCGTGGATTTGCCGCAACCAGGGGCGCCGGTCACGCCGAGAATGGTGCCGCTGCGCCGGCCGGGGTGCCGCTCGAGCAGGGCCAGCGCTTCGGCCCGCTGCCCGAGGGCTTCGGGGCGGGAGTCCTCGAAGATCGATATGAGCTTCGAGACGGCGTAGCGATCGTGCGCCAGCGCCTTCTCGACCTGCTCCTTCATTCAGGCGACTCTTCCAGAAGGCCGACGAGCTGGTCCATGATGTCCGCCAGCCCGAAGTCCGCTGGCGTGAAGATGCGCTTGATGCCGATCTTCTCCAGGGCTTCGAAGTCTCCTGAAGGAACAATTCCCCCCAGGACGACGTTGATTCGCTTTTCCGCGCCGGCTTTCCGGAGCTCATTCATGATCTGGCGGGCCAGCTCCAGGTGCGAGCCGCTCAGCACGGAGACGCCGATGAGATCGGCCCCCTCCTCCACCGCGGATTGCACGATCTCCTCCGGGGAGAGGCGGATACCGGAGTAGATCACGTCGAAGCCGACGTGCCGGGCCGACACGGCGATGACCTCCGCGCCGTTCGAGTGGCCATCGAGCCCGGGTTTTCCGACGATGATCCGCGGGCGGCGCCCCAGCTCCCCGACGAGCCGGTCGATGCGCGCCCGGATCGCAGCCACGCGCTCGTTCTCGAGGCCCAGGTGCTGGCCCTCAATGCCTGTCGCGGGCCGGTACTCGCCGAACACCTCGCGCAGCGCGCCCGCCCACTCCCCTGTGGTGACGCGCGCCAGAGCGCATTCGATCGAGGGCTCCATCATGTCCAGGCCTTCGCGCGCCGCCTTCCTGAGAACATCGAGCGCTTTCCGGGCGCGCTTCTCGTCGCGATTCTTGCGGACCTTGTCGAGCGCATCGATGGTTTCCTTCACCGACGCGTCGTCGATCTTGAAGAGTCCGCCGTCATTCCCCGAGAGAAGCGGCGAGGGTATCCCCTCGGTCCAGCGGTTCACGCCCACGACGGTCATTTCGCCCGTGTTGATCTTTCGCACCCGCTCCGCCATCGATTGAACGAGCGCCGACTTCATGTATCCCGATTCGATCGCCGGGCGCACGCCACCCATGTCGAGAATCTTCCCGATTTCCAGCCGGGCCTCCTTCTTCAAGTCGTCAACTTTCGATCGGATGACGGGGCTGCCGTCGAAGATGTCGGGGTACTCGAGAAGATCCGTCTCGTAGGCGAGGATCTGCTGGAGGCGAAGCGACCACTGCTGGTCCCAGGGGCGGGGCAGGCTCATCGCCTCGTTCCAGCAAGGAAGCTGAAGCGCGCGGCAGCGCGCGTTGCGGCTGAGGGTCACGCCGAGGGTCTCGAGCAGGATGCGCCAGGCGTTGTTCTCGGGCTGGTTCTCGGTGAGGCCGAGCGAGTTGACCTGGACGCCGTAGCGAAAGCGGCGGTACTTCTCGTTCTTCACGCCAAAGCGATCCGCCGTGAATTCATCCCACAGCTCCGTGAAAGCGCGCATCTTGCACGTTTCCTCGATGAACCGGATTCCCGCGTTCACAAAAAAGCTGATGCGGCCCACGGATCGCTCGAACTGTTCCTCGGTGAACTTCCCTCGCTCCTTGATCAGATCGAGGATCCCGATGGCGGTCGCCAGGGCGAAGGCCAGCTCCTGTGCAGGCGTCGCGCCGGCCTCCTGCAGGTGATAGGAGCAGATGTTCGAGGGGTTCCAGTTGGGGATCTTCTCGAGGCAGTATTCGTACATCTGCGCGATCATCCGCATGCTGGCTTCGGGCGGAAAGATGTAGGTGCCGCGCGCGAGATATTCCTTGATGATGTCGTTCTGCGTCGTCCCGATGAGGAGCGACTGATCCACGCCCCGTTCGCGCGCCACCCCCACGTAGAGGGCGAGGAGCCACATGGCCGTGGCGTTGATCGTCATCGAGGTATTCATCTTTTCGAGCGGGATCTGCTCGAAGAGGATGTGGAAGTCCTCGATGGAATTGATCGGCACGCCCACCTTTCCCGCCTCGGGGCGGGCGATGGGATGATCGGAGTCGTAGCCGCACTGGGTGGGCAGATCGAAAGCTATCGAGAGGCCGGTCTGCCCCTTCTCGAGATTCGCGCGGTAGAGATCGTTCGAAGCCCGGGCGCTCGTGTGGCCCGCGTAGGTCCGGAAGATCCAGGGCTGCTCTCTCTCGGGCTGCCCGCCCTTCCCAACGATCTGGTGCCCTACGGCGCCTTCCTTCGTCTCAGCGCTCATGCTTCCTCTCGAATGACTGCCCGCTCCGGCCGGACAGACCCGCACTCGGCGAACCCGGGGCGGCGGCCATGCCGCCGGAGCCCCGTGCTTCCCATGCAATATTGCCCACCCACCCGGCGCAAGCAAGTCGCATCCCCGGACTCGCCCCCCGTCGCGGACAAAGAAACGGCCCGCCGGGAAAGTCCCGGCGGGCCCGTTCCCGGAAGGTCCGCGCGCTAGTCGCGGAGATTCGCGTTCACAAGGATCGGCTCCGTCGCGCAGGCGCTCGGGTCCGTGGGGCTGCAGCTCGGCCCAGGCCCTGTGGGGGTATCGGGGAGGGTGACGCCACAGATGCCATATCCATCCACGTACTTGGGCGAGGCCTGGTCCTTCACCGCCGTGATCACGAAATAGACGAAGCCCGAGACCTGGCGCGCCTGGTTGAAGTTACTGAGAGTGTCGGGATCGTTGCTGCAGTCGTTGGCGATGTTGGCGTCGCAGGGGATCATCGGGATGACGGTCGGCATCCCGCAGTCCTGGTCGTTCACAACGCCGTCGCCGTTGATGTCGATCGGATCGCCCGCCGTCGCCACGCCGCAGCTCTCGCAGCTGGGGTTCTCGGGATCCGGCAGAAGGACGTTTCCCGAACCGCAGGCGTGTGTTGCGTTGTACTCTTTCAATCGATCTGAGAGTTTCTGATAGACGCTGGTGTTCTGGCCGTTGCCCAGATTGATGCATTCGCCCGTGCGCACCTTCGGTACGGTGCCGCAATTCTTGACCAGCCCCTTGAGTTCGTTCGAGTTCACCGAAACGTCCTCGGGGAAGGTCCACCAGCCGGCATTGTCGACCGGGCTCGGCGTCTGGAGAATTCTGATCTTCTCGCCGCACGGGATCTCCTGTTTACAGATCGCGATGGGGAGATCGGGCGGGCAGGAGGTCGAGGACGCCACCCCGAGCGCCGCGATGCCCGTCCGGAAGAGTCCGACCGTATCCGGACCGAAGACGCCGCCGAGGAACATGTCGACAGGCCCGTTCAGGCTGCTGAGCTTGCGCCCTCGCACCCGGACGGCGTTTGCCACCTCCGCATCCGTGCTGGGGGTGAAGCCATTCTGGGGATTCAGCAGATCCCAGGTGCCGGTCTCGAAGGCGTCACCCGCGATGCTGAGATCGCTCCCCTCGTTCATCGCGCTCGGGAAGTTCTTGCCGCCCGAAAGGATGCTCATCGCCTGGGTGTTCGCGTCCGAAAGGCCTGCGTCGGTGCCGTCGAGCTGCGACGCTCCCGCCATCGCGGCCTCGTCGGCGCTCCCCTGGAGGAGCGCGCGGACGGTCCCGATGGTCCCGACCTGGACTGCAAGAAGTATGAGGGCAACGAGGGCGAACATGGAGACCGCAACGATGATGGCCACCGCGCCCCGCTCGCTCCCGCCCTTCCGGGCGCAAACCCGGAAGTTTCCGTGGCTGTCATCGGACCTGATCATGGTGTCCCTCCAAACGACCCCTGGTGCGGATCCTCTTACGCCTGATAAAGCCCTTGCACCCGCCGGAACATGCACGGGCGCCTTCTGGAGATCCAGGGCGCCCGTTCACACCGGCGACTGCAAACGGCTCGGCGGCCTGCTTCCGGAGACCCAACCCCCGCTGGGCGCCCCTTCCGGTAGGAAGGGCGGAAGAAGGATATTTCCTTTACATCACATTCTACGACCGGACGCCGCATAACTCAGCGTACTGGGTATGAATCCCAGATCCGAATCGAACCATTTAAAGAAACCGAGGAAGATCGGATCGAAGTCCTGGCTGACCCGCACACTGACAACGTCTCCGGACGACGTCCCCGCAAGAGGCGGATCGACGACGACATCCAAGGTGGGAGGCGGCGGGTTGTTAAAAAAGCTGATCACGAGATTCTCGACGCTTGCATCCGTCACGGAGGGATCCGAGGAGATGATGGCCATTCGCGCGCCCTCGCTGGCGGCGTTGGTCATCATCTGCAACTCCATGTAGGCGCGCGCGTAGTCGACG
>JAUYMQ010000602.1 GCA_030698575.1 Deltaproteobacteria bacterium | reverse complement strand
AGCCTCGAGGTGCTCGCGGAAATATTGCATCCCAATCTCTTCCGCGGCACCGTTCCTGAAATGGATCGTTACTGCCGCCGCGTGGGCGGCGGCGAAGGAGCATGACATGGCCCCCCTGTACGTCCTGATTGGCCGCGACGGCCCCCAGGGCGCCGAAAGGCGCAAGCAGTTCCGCGAGGAGCACCTCGCCTACCTCGAGCCCTTCTCGAGGGCGGAGAAGATCCTCGTGGCCGGCCCTTTCACCGACGGGAGCGGCTCGCTCATCATCTTCGAAGCGGCTTCAGAAGACGTGGCGCGTGAGCAGGCGCGCCACGATCCCTATGTCACCCGGGGGATCTTCGAGAGCTGGGAGGTCCGGCCCTTCAGGCGGGTGCTGCCCTAGTTTCCCGTCGGCCTTCATGCGGCTCATCGCAGCGAGCGCAAACCGTGCCAGCCGCCGACAACAAGTATGTTCCGGCCCTCCGTTTCAATTTCCTGACGGCGATCTACGATCCCGTCGTGCGCCTCACCACGCGCGAAGGCGCCTTCAAGCGCGCGCTGCGTGAAGCCTGCCGGGTGCTCCGGCCCGGCGGCGAGATACATGTCGCGGACTGGGGAAGGCCAGCGAATGTCCTTATGAGAACGCTTTTCTTCTCAATCCAGCTTCTGGACGGCGTCGACAACACACGGGCCAACGTGCGGGGAGAGCTTCCAGCGCTGCTCGAGCAGGCGGGCTTCAGCCGGGTGATGAACGAAAGGGCATACTCGACCATCTTCGGGACCCTGGCGCTCTACCGTGCGGAGAAAACCGGCCGCTGAGCATCTCCTCCGGGCTTGACGTTCTAAGTCCGGTCGGCCAGAGTGTGCCGGCCAAGAAACTCTCCCTGCCGATGAGGCCTGTGAACATGGCTTCTGACAAAACGCGGACGAAGCTGGCGTCGCGGTTCAGCCCCGCTGCCTTCCTTTCATCCACCCTTATCTTCGTCTTGATGGGCGCATCCGGCACCTACGCCTGGAGCGCCCTCTGCATAGAGCAGGGCGGGCATGTATCTTTCGAGCCGGTGACGGCGGGCCGTTGCGCCGACCCCGCGAAGCTCAGTAGCGTTGCCCTGGGCTCCGGCGATACGGAATTTCTGCACGTTCCTGACGATTGCTGCGGGCCTTGCATCGATCTTCAGGAATCCCCGGGCCTGCGCATCGACAGTCCCCATCGTCCGGACCTGCAGTCGTACGTTCATGCGCTCCTGCCCGCATGTGTTGCGCCTGCCGGCTCGCTCGGTCTGCTTGCTTCCAGAAGCAATCGGAGCAGCCATTTTTCGATCGACCCACTTCCTCTGACGGCTTCAGGCCCCATACCGCTCATCTGCTGATCCAAGCATCTCCGTTCCCATAATCACCAATCGATCAACCTGAACTGCTCGAATCTCTGGCTTCTGCTCCGTTCCGTCGCAGCGTTGCCTCTGTGGTCGCCACCGAGGCGCGCCCTTCTGCCCGAAGAGATCGGAGGTCCGCTTGCTACTGAAACGAAAAGCCGTCGGCGAGGTCCAGCGCGCCGTCCTGGTGATCGCGCTGAGCCTTGCTGTGTCTTCCCTTGCATGCGCTGGCAAACAATCGCTGGCGTCGAAGGTTGAGCCGCGTCCGCTCGGCGCATCCCTGGCCGCATACCGGGCGCCCGCGCCGGGTGCGGCGCCGTCGGGTGACCCCGCTCCCGTTGCGATGCCGGAATCGAACAAGTCGTTGACGCTCCCCGGGGCGCTGGCGCTGGCGCTCGAGCGGAGCCCGAAGCTGGCTTCATTCTCATGGGAAATTCGTGTTCGTGAGGGTGATGCGCTTCAGGAGGGACTGTTCCCGAATCCGGAACTCGAAATGGAGCTCGAGGAGTTCGCGGGTTCCGGAGAACTGAGCGGTTTCGACGCCACGGAGGGAACACTGGCCATCAGTCAGCTCATCGAGACAGGCGGAAAGCGTGGTAAACGGCGCCGTGCGGCGACGATTGACGCGGAAGTGGCGGCCTGGGAGTACGAGGCCGCCCGCCTGGAGATCTACGCGGATGTCGTCAAGGCCTTCGCCCGGGTCCACACCGCGCAAAAGATGGTCGCCCTGGAGGAAGAGTTACACCGTCTCGCTCAGTCTTTGGCGGGCGCGGTGGATCGGCTCGTGGAGGCGGGCGCCGCTTCTCCTGTCGAAAAGAAACGCGCGCGCGTGGAGGAGGGTGCGGCGCGACTGGATCTTGCGACGGCGCGGCGCGGTCTCGAGTCGGCGCGCGCGCAGCTCGCCGCGACCTGGGGCGCGCTGGCGCCTGATTTCGTTCGCGTCGAGGGCGATCTGGCCGCGGTGACGCAGCCCCCGGATCTGGAGAAGCTGCGGAACCGGCTCCAGCGAAGCCCCGAGCTGGCCCGCTGGCAGCGCGAAGTTGCGCGGCGAGAGGCGGTAGTCGAGCGGGAGAAGGCGAAGCGATTCCCCGACGTAACAGCCCTGGCCGGCGCGAGGCGCCTGAGTGAGCTGGATGAGAACGCCTTCATTGCCGGACTCAAGGTCCCGCTTCCGCTCTTCAACCGCAACCAGGGTGCGATCGCTGCCGCGCGGGGGAATTTGCGAAAGGCGCAGAAGGAGCAAGCGGCGGCCGAGGCGCGCCTTCACGCCGATCTTGACACGGCCTACCGGGAGCTGATCGCCCGCCGCGACGAGGTCGAAGGCCTGAGGTCGGATCTGATCCCCGGCGCTCGGGAGGCCTACGAGGCGGTGCGCGAAGGTTACCTGCTCGGGCTATTCCGAAACGTGGATGTTCTCGATGCACAGCGCCGGCTTTCGGAGTTGAGTTTGCGCGAGCTCGAGGCGCTCCAAGCCTACCATGTGGCCAAGGCCGACATCGAGCGGCTGACGGGGACCCCCCTCGCGGGCGAGGCCCCTGAACCCGGAGAGGAAGAAGAGGATGACTAGGCAAATGAAGTCCCTCGCTTGGGCGTGGTTGTTCTTCGGGCTGGTCTTCCTGGGGACACTCGCCGTCACCGCTTGCGGTGACGGCGGGCCGAAGAATGCAAACGAGCAGAACGCAGAGACGGCACCGCACGGAGAGGAGCAAGGAGATCACGCGACCGAGAAAGCAATCAAGCTGTCCCCCGAAGTGATGCGCGAGTTCGGCATCGAGCTTGAAACGGCCGGTCCGGGAATTATCGAGAAAGTTGTGTCGCTTCCCGGAGAAGTTCGCCCCAATCAAGATCGGCTCGCTCACATAGCGCCGCGTTTCGCGGGAATCGCCCGTGAAGTTCGCGCGCGGATAGGGGACGCGGTGAAGGCAGGGCAGGTGCTGGCGATCATCGAGAGCGAATCCCTGTCTCCATATCCTTTGAAGACGCTCATCGACGGCTTGGTGATCGAGAAGCACCTGACGCTGGGAGAGCCTGTCTCGAGTGAGCAGGCCGCCTTTGTCGTGGCAGATCTTCGCGACCTCTGGGTCGATATCAGCGTCTACCAGAAGGACCTTCCTTTCGTGCGGGTCGGTTCTGCTGCCGAAATCTCCGCCGGCCCCGGGCTCCAGAAAACCCGGGGAAAGATCTCCTACGTCTCCCCGATCGTTAATGAGGCGACGCGCACGGCAATCGCGCGCGTTGTATTGCCGAACCCCGAGGGGACGTGGCTGCCGGGCCTTTTCGTGACGGCACGGGTTATCGCCGAGCGGATGGAGGTTCCGGTCGCCGTCCCCGAGACGGCCATCGAGCACATCGAGGGGAAGCCGGTCGTCTTCGTGCAGGAGAGCGATGGCTTCGTGGCGCGCGAGGTCGAGCTGCGCCGGCGCGGTCAGGGCTCGGTTGAGGTGGCGTCGGGTCTGTCCGCGGGCGAGCGTTACGCCGCGCGCGGAGGGTTCACCATCAAGGCCGAAATGTCCCGGGAGTCATTCTCGGGCGATCACGGGCACTGAGGCGAAACCATGGAACGAATCATTCAATTTGGTCTGAGAAACCGCCTGCTCTTCGTCATTCTCGGGGTGGTTGTCGCGACGGCGGGGTTCAGGAGCTATCTCGGCCTTCCGGTGGACGCCTTCCCGGACGTTTCGCCGAACCTTGTCCAGGTTTTCACGACAACGGAAGGCCTTTCACCGGAAGACGTTGAAAAATATGTGACCTACCCCGTCGAGACCGCCATGAACGGCCTCCCCGGGGTGCGGAAGGTCCGGTCGGTCTCGAACTTCGGGCTCTCCGTGGTGAACGTCTATTTCGAAGATGACGTCGATATTTACTTTGCACGGCAAGTGGTGAACGAGCGGCTCCAGGAGGCGCGCGAATCAATTCCGGAGGGATTCGGCGAGCCGGAGATGGGGCCGATCTCGACAGGCATGGGCCTCGTCCTTTTTTACTACCTGGACGATTCTACCGGAAAAATGTCGCTTGAGGAGCTGCGCACCCTTCAGGACTGGGTGGTCAAATTCCATCTGCAAACCGTTCCGGGCGTCACGGAAGTCCTTGGTATAGGCGGGTGGGAGAAGCAGTTTCAGGTGCGGGTCTATCCGCCAGCGCTCCTGAGCTACGACGTGACAATCGGAGAGATCATCGATCGTATCCAGGAGAACAATCTGAACGTCGGAGCGCAGTTCATTGAGAGAAACGCGGAAGAGTACATCGTCAGATCGATCGGTCTGGCGAAAGGGGTGGAAGATCTCGAGAACATCGTCATCAAGACGGTCGATGGGACACCGGTGTTTCTTCACGAGCTGGCCGATATCGAGATCGGAGGAGCCATCCGCAGGGGCGTGCAAACGCGCAACGGGATCGGAGAGGTTGTGTCGGGGATGGTCATCAAGCTCTTCGGGACGAACGCGTCGACCGTCATCGGGCATATCGAAGAGAAGGTAGAGGAGATCAACGGGATTCTGCCGGATGGCGTGCGGATCGTTCCCTATTACGAGCAGAAGACAATCGTCGAGGCGGCCGTCCGGACCGTCACCGATGCGTTGCTCGAGGGGATCGTGCTGGTGACGCTGGTGATCGTGGTTTTCATGGGAGGCTTTCGCGCGAGCGTCGTTCTGGCGCTGTCAATACCTTTCTCGGTCCTCTTCGCAACGCTCTGGATGGGGGTTCTCGGCTTGTCGGCGAACCTCATGTCGCTGGGCGGTCTGGCCATCGCGATAGGCATGATGGTCGATGGGACCGTGGTCATGGTCGAGAATGTCGATCGGATGCTTCGTGGGGCGCCGAGCGGCGAGAGCCGCCTGCGGATAGTGGCCCGGGCGTGCACCGAAGTCGCGCGCCCGATCGCATTCGGGATCTCGATTATTGTCATCGTCTTCCTGCCGCTGTTCACCCTGCAGGGGGTGGAAGGAAAGACCTTCAGGCCGCTGGCCTACACGATTGCGCTCTCGATGACCGGATCGCTGATTTTCGCGATCGCACTCGCCCCGGTTTTCTCCTATCTGCTCATGCGCCGTCCGCGAAAGGCGGCCGACAGCGGGGAATCCGACGCGGGGCCGATCGTGGAAACCATGATTCGCTTCTACCGGCCGATGGTCACCTTTTTCACCCGCCGTCGGGGCTTGGCCGTCGGGCTCGCCGCTACGCTGCTGGCCCTCGGGGCCGCTGTCTTTCCCTTTCTGGGCTCCGAATTCACACCGAGGCTGCAGGAGGGCACGATTGTCCTGCGTCTCACGATGGCCCCGTCCATCTCGCTCACGGAGAGCACGCGGATCACACAGATCGTTGAGCGCCGCCTCATGAAGATCCAGGAGGTCTCCGGCGTGGTCACGCGCATTGGCCGCGGAGAGGTGGGAGCCCACTCTGATCCCGTGAACAGCGCCGAAATGTACGTGCTCCTGCACCCTAAATCGGAATGGCGCGGCGAGGGTCAGTCTGAAATCGAAGAGCTGATCCGGGAGGAAATTGGCCTCGTCCCCGGTGTTTCGACGAATCTCAGCCAGCCCATCCAGATGACGGTGGATGAGCTGCTCGAGGGTGTGCGGGCGGAGCTGGCGATCAAGCTGTTCGGTGATGACCTCGACGTGCTGGCCCGCAAGGCCGCCGAGATTGCCGAAGTCGTCGGCCAGGTGAAGGGCGCCGAAGACCTGCAGGTCGACCAGGTGAGCGGTACGCCGCAGGTGGCGATCGAGGTGGACCGACAGGAGGTGGCGCGCTACGGAATCAATGTCGCCGACGTCCAGCGAGCCGTTCGCGCCGCTATCGGAGGAGTGGTTTCCGGGCAGATACTCGAGGGGAATCGCCGTTTCGATATCTACGTCCGCTTCGCGCCGCCCTATCGCGAAACCGTCGAGGACATCGGGAACGTCCTCGTGGCAGGGCCGGGGAATGTGCACGTGCCACTGGCGCAGCTTGCGTCCATCCGCGAGCTCGTGGGGCCGCGGCAGATAACGCGGGAGAACAATCAGCGATTCATCGCCGTCCAATGTAACGTTGTCGGGAGAGACATTGCCTCGTTTGTTCAGGAGGCGCGCGCGGCGATTTCCCGCGCGGTGGATCTGCCGCCGGGGTACCTCGTGACTTGGGGAGGGCAATTCCAGCTTCAGCAGGAGGCGAACCGCCGCCTCGCGGTCGTGGTGCCGATCACGTTGCTCGCGCTGTTCCTGTTCCTCTTCTCGAGCTTCAACTCGATCCGGAACGCGGCACTCATCTTCCTCAACATCCCGCTTGCGCTTGTCGGCGGAATCGTGGCCCTCGCCCTCTCCGGGCAGCACCTGTCGGTTCCCGCAACCGTCGGCTTCATCGCGCTCTTCGGCATTGCCCTGCTGAATGGGCTGGTGCTGGTAACCTACATGAACCAGCTTCTCAGGAACGGATACTCGGTCGATGCGGCGTCAATCGAGGGAGCCTGCCTCCGGCTCCGGCCGGTGGTGATGACGGTGCTCGTGGCGGGGCTCGGGCTCGTGCCGCTGCTTCTTTCGAGCGGGACGGGCAGCGAGGTGCAGAGGCCCCTCGCAACCGTCGTCCTCGGCGGACTCGTCACCTCGACGCTCCTCACGCTGCTGGTCATCCCGGCTATCTACAAGTGGTTTGCAGTGATACCCCACAGGGAGGCGCCGGAGGGCGCTTCGATGAAGGAGCCAGGACAATGAAACACATCACCGCCTACATCCAGCCACACAAGCTTGCGAGCGTGGTACATGCCTTGCGGTCCGTCGAGGGGCTGACCGGGATGAGCGCGCATGAGGTGAAGGGATTTGGGCTCGCCTGGCGAGAAACGGCAAGGCATGAACACGCAGGCGAGGAGGATCTGGAGGTGCTTCGTTCCCAGGTGAAAATTGACGTCGTCTGTCGCGATGAACAGATAGAAATGGCCATGGAGACCATCCGTGCCGCCGCCCACACGGGGCTTGCGGGCGACGGCAAGATCTACGTCGCCGGAATCGAGGATGCGCTCCGAATCGCAACGGGGGAAAGGGGAGAGGGCGCCGTCTGAGAATTTGCGGGTGTATTCCGCAGAAGCTGCGCGCCTTCGAACGGGGGATGGGCGTCTGCGCCTTGACGGATGGTACGCACTGCCGCATGAATCGCTTCACGGGCTGTATGGGTATTTGCCTGGAGGTAAGGCCATGGTCCCGGGAGAGAAGGACCAGAAGGCGTTACAAGAGAAGAAGCGCCAGGAAGAGCTGCAGGCGCTGCGCGCACTCGTGAAGAAACATCAGGTTTGCTGGGAGGTCTGGGCGGAGAACAATCGCGACAGGAGCGGAAGGACGGTGCAGGTCGGTTTTGATATGAGGCTCGAAGGGACCTACGAACACGCCGACCACGAAACTAGGGCCGGCTGCCCCGATTGTGTCGCGGTGTACGAGGATCTACGGCGCATCGCGCGATGGATCCTGCCTGATGGGGATCGCGACAGCACTTACGAACTGGGAGCTTTCGACGGGGCGATCCACTACGCGCCCGAGCGCAAGCTACGGCCCGAAATCGAACTACCCATCCGGATCCTGCACCGGCACGAATTCGAAGCACCCGTCGACAAGTGCGAAATTTCCTGCCTCCGGGAAATGGAGGAGAAGCTCAAGCTGCTGGGGGCGCGCAGAAAGTACTGGCGCGACGGACCGGCATCTCCCTGAGGGCGACTCGGCCGGCACATCCACGCCAAGTATGCCTTGTGAACCTGCTACTCCATCCCCGCCGCTTCCTTTTGGTAGGCCTCGGCAAGCCCTTCATATTCCGCCGCCAGGTTCTCCTGCAGTGTAACGATCTTGTCGCAATGCTTAATCATATGCTCCCGATACGTAGCCTTCATCCCGCCCGTGTAAGACGCGGCCATCTTTCGATGCCTCTCCGCTTCGGCTTGGGCGGCCTTCGCGAGGTCGGCGTATTTGTCGGCCATCAGCGCATAGTCGGCCTTGGTCTCCGGTGAGGGCAGTCCCGACGGATTTGCGGCCTCTTCGCCGGCTTGGGCGGCCACAGGGGTGGAGGACGGGGTGTAGGCAATCGTCAGGAGCACGGCTACCAGAACAAGCAGGAACTTTCGCATGGCCATTGCAAACCCTCCTTCGATGTTTATGGGATTACAAACCGCGACGGAAACACGCGCGGGAGATCTCCCACTATCACAGCTCGGGAGGTTTCGCGAGTAAGTCTGCTAAAGGGGATTGAACCGCGCGGGCGAAAGAGTTCCTGCGCGACTCACTACGAAACCCGCTCACTACGAAACCCGCGGTGATCGATCCCGCGATCAGCGCCCGCAAAGGTTGCATGGGTCCGCTTGCCCGCCTCCCGAAAAGTCTTGCCAGGAAAGGATTTCTAAGGCGATTGGCAGGCGCCGCATCCAGCCGTCTCAGGGTTCGGGAAACCGGGCCGATAAGCAAGGTGGAGACGCCGGTGCCGCCGGGGGGGAGGCACTGGCGGGGAGATCTGCTGATGGAACCGACCAAACCCCGGCACCCCGCAAGTGAGTATCTGCTTGCGGCCGCCATCGTGGCGGCCGCCGTGCTGCTCACACCCTGGCTCACCATCCTCTAGCCGGCCCTGCGTGCGAATAGCTCTGACCCGGCCAGTGAGGAGAACGCGCATGAAAACT
>JAUYMQ010000601.1 GCA_030698575.1 Deltaproteobacteria bacterium | reverse complement strand
GGCCTCGATATCCTGCAGGGCAAACACGAAGGCCATGAGCGACCGCCATCCCGTCTGCCCATGGCCCGTTGATCCCGGATACTGGCGATCAGCGCACCCCGGCAGACCGGCTAAAGCCGAACGCGTAGTACCCTATGCAGTACTGGGCGCCGATCAAGCGGTCTGCCGCGTGCGTTGCCATCGAACTCACCTCAAAGCCTTGAAATTCAACCTGCAAGAGCGGCCACATGAGTTCACCGCAAGAGTGACCAGGGGCCAATTGTATGCCCGGGGCCGCGGCCTGTCAACCCGAGACCCCCAAGAGGGACGGGGGCTTAGGCCGCCCGGGCTCGCGGCGGACCGGCGCGGCGTTGTAGGATGACCCCCCCGGATAAACGGCCCTCGGAGGAAATTCCCGTGAAAGTCTCGGAGAAGCAGATCGAGCAGATGGCGACGGCGGTGGTCGAGGGGCTCCTGGAAGGGGGGCTTGCCCACCCCCGCGGCACCCGCGCCGACCTGGAGGCGGCCGTCCGCGACGTCCTGCGCGCCGACCTGCGCGGCGAGGCCGACCTGGACCAGGAGGTCGAGCGGCTCCTCGAGGTCCACGCTGACCGCCTCGACGAAGAGGGCGCCGACTACCGCCGGATGTTCAACATGCTCAAGCAGAAGCTCGCCCGCGAGCGCGGGATCGTCATCTAGCCAACGAATAAAAGAGCCGGAGCCCCGCCCTCAGGCGAAACCCCGGCTTTGATCGATCTTTCTTGCGCACCAGTCGTCGGGGCGGTGCGCCTTCGGAGAGCCGGCGCCGGCTTAGTTCCGGTCCCGCCCGCCGCCGCCGCCGTACCCGCCGCCACCGCCACCGCCGCCGCCGTACCCGCCGCGTCCACCGCCACCACCGCCGCCACCACCGCCTCGCGGGCGATCTTCGCGGGGCCGCGCCTCGTTCACACGCAGGTTGCGCCCGCCGAAGTCCTTCCCGTCGAGCGCCTCGATGGCAGCGTCAGCCCCGGAATCGTCCATCTCGACGAAGCCGAAACCGCGCGGCCTCCCCGTCTCCCGGTCGGTGACGAGGGTCACCGAGCTGACCTCCCCGTGCTGTCCAAACAGCTGCTTGATCTCGTCCTCCGTGGCCTTGAACGGCAGGTTCCCGATGTAGATTTTCTTCGACATGATCTCTCGCTCCGCGTCCGTCACCCTCCCCGGACGCTTCCTAGTGTTTGATTGCCAGAACGTCCCCTCTGCAGCCGCTGTGGCGTCGGGGTTTACGAAGAGAAAGCAACGGGCACCAGAAGGCATTCACAATGGGATCCTGGGCGAGGTTCCTCGGCAAGATGCATGGCCGTCGATGGGAAGCTCTCGAGTACGCCGAACTTCTCTTGCGGCAATCATATCACGCACCGGAACGACATGCGCAAGTATCAGGAGTCGGCCCCCACCCCCCCTCAGGTCCCCTGAACCGCCTTCCGGCGGATGCCGGTCAGCATCCGGCGGCGGATAAAGCCTCCGGGGAGCCGGATGATCGCCCAGTAAGGGGCGAAGAGCGCCCAGGCCGCGCGGTCGGTGCATAGGACGCGTGTTTCGGTCTCGAGCACCGTGCCCCCGCCCCGGGGCCTGACGCCAAGCGACGCGGCTATCTTGAGGGTGCGCGGGAGGTCGAGATCCCGGAAGCCCGCCGCCCCCTGGGGCGGCAGAGGCAGGAGGAAGCGCCCCTCCGCCAGCAGCCTCGCGGCGAGTCCCACGATGGTCTCGCGGCCCGGGATCTCGGCGAGTACCTCGAAGCCGATTCCGCGGAGCGAAGCCAGGAAGGGACCCGCCGGTGGGAGGCCACGCAGCCGGAACAGAAGCCGGGTCGAGGCGGACTCGTCGAGGGAGTAGTGGTGAACGGCCTCGTGCACGCGCGCGGGCGGGGCAGGCACGTCGATCGCGTGGCGGTGCCCGAAGTCGTAGGCGGGCAGGTAATCATCCAGAGCTGAACTGTTCATGGGCACCGAAAATGGGGACGTTCATCACTATCGAGGCGCGCCCGCCTACTGGAACCGCGTAGCGACCCAGACGCCGACGTAATGCGTGATGACAACGACGACGATCGAGATGAGCAGATGCTCGCCGATCGTCCTGAGCCGGCTCTCCCGCCGCGCGACCGCCAGGCGTTCGCTGATGACGATCACCACCAGCATTCCCCAGACGATGCAGGCGATGACGGCCGTGCCGAGCGGGAGGACAAGGAACGGGATGAGAAAAGTCGCCGCCATCAGGAACTTCGACACGAAGGTGGCGATGGTCGCGCCCCAGATATGATCGGCGGTGCGGCCGTCGCGCGACTCCTCGGCGATGTGGATTCCCAGCGCATCGGACAGCGCGTCGGCGATGGCGATCGTGATGACGCCGCCTACGACCGCCAGCCGTGAGTTTGTTCCTGCGTGCAGCCCGACGATGAGCCCCACCGTTGTGATGACACCGGACGTGAGACCGAAGCTCACGCCCGTGACAATCGACTCCCGCATGGTCCCTCCCGGGGAAGAATGGAATGTTCACCTTGCTAGGGCGGCGGAATTTCAGGCAGACCGCGCAACCGGCCCGAAGTGCCGAACGCCTCCAGGGCGCGATCACTCCACAGCTTGGAGTCGGCGCCCGGCTCCCTGGCCTTCGCCACGTAAGCGCGCCCAAGTCGCTCCTGGGTCTCGGGGTCGCCCGAGTTGTCCTTCAATGACGCTTCCAGCGCCGCCACGGCATCGTCGATCTCGCCCATCTCCAGGTAGGCCCCTCCCAGATCGCGGCGCACACGCGCGCGAGCCGCGGGCGATCCGACACCCAGCGCGAGCGCGGCGCTGAGGGCATCGACGGCCTCCGCGAATTCCCCCTTGGCAAGGCGCCCCTCGGCAATTTCGAGCCAGCCCGCCACGTAGGCCGGATCGGCCTCGACGCTCCGGGCCCAGTTCCGCTGCGCCGCTTCTCTCTCGCCTGCGAGCGCCTGGGCGCGGGCAAGCGCGGAGTAAGAGAACGCATCCGGCCTGAGCACCACCATCCGATCGAGGGTGGCCATCGGCTCGGCGAGAGGGCCGCGCGCGGCGGCTATCTCGGCCCAAGCGGTCCGGGCAAGTGCTTCGCGCGGCGCATCGTAGGCCCGGTCGCGCTGGATGGCCTCGAGGAAAGCGTCGAAGATCGGAGCCGGATTGCGAAGCGCCACCTCCTGCTCCTGGAGGAAACGGAGATCCTCCCCCCTCAGGTAGGCGAGCAACGTGCTCCAGCCTGGCTCGTGCTCGGGAAAGGGCGCGTCAGCCGTCGCTGCGCCGCGCTTGTCGGGAAGCGCCAGCGCCAGATCGCGCGCTGCCTGCTGGAGCAGCCGCCCGGCCCCGGCCACGGGCGCCTCGTAGACGCTCTCCCAGATAAGGCGGCCACTCGTGACGTCGAGAAGGCGGACGCTGAACTTGAGCTTGTCGGTCGCTTTCACGACGCCGTCGAGGACGTAGGCCGCGCTGCCACGCCGTGCGATCGCCAGCGCCTGCTCGGCGGTCTGGAGCTCCTGGACGACCACCAGCTGGGGCCGCCCGGTTACGGTGGTGCGCGGGGCGAAGAAGGACACCTCGGCGTCGATGGTGCCGGCCATGCGCCGGCCGATCTCCCGGGGGATTTCCCGGCTGAGGGTGCCCTGAAAAGCGGCGCTGTAAGGGATACCCCCGACCGGGGGCACGGCGAAGGGAAGCATCATGAGCCGCGGGACGGGCGCGCCCGCCGGTGGCGCCTGAGCGGCCGCCTCCACAGGGAGTATCAGTAGAAGGAGCCCGGCCGCCAGCAGGAGCACATGGCGGTGCCGTGGACGGGCCGTGAGGGAAGAGGTCGACCAGGCGTGGGACATGAAAAGGCTCCGCTGGCGTCAGGGGACGCGGAATGATAGCATCGCATTTCCTTATAATGAATCTGGAGGGAGCTTGCAGCTCTCGGACGATCGTATCTCCCACATCGCCCACGGGATCCTCGATCGGCTACGGCCGATCGCCGGCATTCCCGACGAAACTCGCGCCCTGCGTGAGATCAAACGCCGCATGACGGCCGTCCTGAAGGTTGACGACGTGATTGACGGACTTGTTCGCCAGAAGATTGCTTCGCTCAAGCGCCACGTTCCCGAGGGAGCAAGCGAGTGGGACATCCTCTACAAGAAGTACTACGAGGAGGAAGCCGCCCGCCGAAGACGATGACGCCGTATAGGGCGCGTGGTTTCTCGAGCAGGCGGCTTCAAGGCCGCCTTTTTCTTGGTTTCGGGGGACAGTCCCCCTATTCGTTGACATCCCCCGGGGGCGGTGATAACTGCTAGGATTCTCGAATGTTTGGAGACTTTCCGGGGGCGTGACAACAGATGCGCGCCGGAGGCCGGGCGTGAAACGCAAGAAGCCCTGGGGCGGACGCTTCAAGATGGACACCGACCGGATGGTCGAGGCCTTTACTTCCTCGCTTGCATTCGATCGGAACCTCGCCGGCGCCGACATCCGCGGCTCGATCGCGCACGCCCGCATGCTGGCGAAGCAGAAGATCATCACCGCGAAGGACGCCCGAGCCAT
>JAUYMQ010000599.1 GCA_030698575.1 Deltaproteobacteria bacterium | reverse complement strand
CGCCTCGATGGCGATCCGCCCGCCCCCCTCGTCCACGATCTTGCCCTTGACCAGCGCCTCGGCCCCCAGGACACGCCAGGTGTCGAAGTCGATGCCGGCCGTCTGCCCGGGATCCTCCAGGAACGAGTTCGGGTTCAGCGGCTGGAAGATGCCCGTGAAGTCCAGGTCGCTCGAGACGACGCGGGCGATCTCACCGCCGGTTCCACTGGTGCTCGCGCTGTCTCCCACGAAGGGCTGGATAGCGATCTTGAACTTGCGCTCGTAGGGGGTGACCTCCAGCCGTCGCTGCGCCGAAGCCTCGCGCGCCCAGCCGGCCAGAAGCAGCGTCAAGGCGGCCAGGGCGATCAGGAGCGGCGAAACGGGGCGGAAGCGCGAAAGGGTCATTTCAACCTTTAATTCTGGCTCAACCTTTGATGCCGGCGATCCCGGTGGTTCAAGAGAAGAAATCCTCGGCTTTCATATCGATGACGTAGCCTTCCTTCAGCATCGAGTCGTAAATCTCGGGCTCGGGCCGGGGAAAGCCCTGCCCCAGTTCAATCTTCCGGAAGGCCCTGTACACCGTATCGTCGTAAACCGAGTTGCCCGATCCCCTGACGATCTTCCATTCAATCAAGCGGCCGTCCCGATCGATCTTCATGTAGACTTGGGTGTTCAGGTGCTGCCCCAGGAAGGTCGGCGGCAGTTCCCAGTTGTATTCCAAGTGCCCCCTCACGAGGGCGTCATAGGCAAGCCCCTTCAGGGCGCCGATCCCGCGGACGTTTCCGCCGGCCGTCCCCTCGGGCATGGCCGTGTCGAGGGCGCGCTGCCGGATCCGCGCGATGGCCGTGTTCTGAACGCGGAGCCGGTTGACGGCGCTGTCCATCCTGGCGGCGGGGACCGGCTCTTTCTTCGCCTTGGTGTCCGCCGCCTTCTGCTCGGTCTTCTTCGCTTCCTCGAGGGCGACGATCTTTTTCTTTGGCTCGGCGGGCTTGGCCTTCTCCGCGGCCTTCGGCTCCGGCTTCTTCGCTTCGGGGGGAGGCAACTGCTTGGGCTTCGGAGCGCCGAGCTTGACCTGCTCCAGGTCGTTGACCTCCGGGAGATCGACCAGCGCGACCTGGATGCTCGCCTGGTAGTTCACCGGCAGCGGCGCGTTGCGTGCCATGATCAGAATAAGAGCAAAGAGAGTCAGGTGCATGAAGGCGGAGACCGCCACCATGCGCTTCAGCTTGGGATCGATCTCCCCGCCGAACAGATTTTCGAAGGTGAACGAGGCCATGGCTCATGTCTCGGGAAGCGTGATCATCCCAAGCCGATCAATTCCTGCGGCTTTTACCTCGGCCATTACCCTGACCACGATGCCGTACGAGACGTCCTTGTCCGCCTTGAGATAGATCTCCTCGAGTCCCTTGTTCTCCTTGAGGGCCGCGACGAAGCTCTGCAGCTTGTCAAAGGGAACTTCCTTGTCCTTTCCGAAGAATATCTGGCCATCCTTGTTGACGCTGATGATGGTGGGATCCTCCGGAGCCCGGAGCCCTTCCGCGGTGGCCTCCGGGAGATTCACATCGACGCCGGCCTGGATGAGCGGCGTCGTCACCATGAAGATGATGAGCAGCACCAGCATCACATCGACGAAGGGCGTGACGTTGATTTCGGAGAGGCTCTCCGACTCTTTTCCGACCTTCATCCCAGTTCCTTCTCGAAGGCCTTGCGCAGGTCAGCCATGTAATCGTCCGTGAAGCCCTCGATTTCCTTCACGATGACTCTGATTTTGCTGACGAAGTAGTTGTACGCGACCACGGCGGGAATGGCGGCGAACAGGCCGATGGCGGTGGCGACAAGCGCCTCGGAAATGCCCGGCGCGACAACTGCGATGCTGGCAGCTCCCTTGACGCCGATGTGCCGGAACGCATCCATGATCCCCCACACCGTTCCGAACAGTCCGATGAAAGGAGCAGTGGAACCGGTCGTGGCCAGGAATGAGATGTACCGCTCGAGGTGGTTAATCTCCGCCGCGCTCGTCCAGCGGATCTTCTTCAGGACCTCGTCGAGGTCGGCCTCGACAGTGACGGCCCCCCGCGGATCGACACGCGGAATTGCACCCGCGTTGCGGCCTCGCTTGAGCTTTACCAGTTCGATGAAGCCCGCGCGGAAGATGTTCGAAAGCGGGCTCCCGCTGAGGCCCTTGGCCTCCTCGTAGATGAGATCCAGCGTCCGGCGCTCCCAGAAGATCTCGAGGAACTCGGTCGATTCCTCCAACGCGCGCTTGATGACGCGCGCCTTATAGAAAATGATTCCCCATGAGATGAAGGAGAAGCCGAAAAGTATGATGAGAACCAGCTTGACGACGGGGCCGGAGTTCCAGATGAGGTCGAGTATGCCGCCCTGGAAGGTCGGACCCGCGGCAGCGGCGCCCGCAAGGAAAGTGCCTGGCATGTGATGAAATCCCAATTCCCGTGGCTCTGGGGGAGACCCTGCAAATTAGAGAAGGAGGGTTGGAAAGTCAACGGCTTATTGGCCTGGCGCGCCCCGGAAAGGGAGCGTTGAGCGCTTCTTCCGGCGGAACCCGGCCGCCGAATCTTTACAACCCTTCCGCGCCACCCTATTCTCCCGCCAGTTCCATGGCCGCGGGTTCCACGGTTACGTGTCACGTGGACGCCCTCGTCTCCGAGCGCCGGTGACCGAGCGCGCGCAACCGCCGCGCGAAGCCCCCGGGCCAACCACATGACGGAGGGTGATCCCAGTCCATGAAAGTAACGCTAAAAGTCGGCGACGCCGCCAAGACTCCCGCAGACCTCCTGGTCGTCAATCTATTCGAGGGAACGACAAAGCCCGGCGGGGCCGCGGCCGCGATCGACAAGGCCACCCGGGGCCAGCTTTCGGCCTACCTGAAGGACGGGGATTTCAAGGGAAAGCCCAACGAAACGCTGCTCCTCCGCCCCACCCGGGGAGTGAAAGCCCGCAGAGTGCTCGTCGTCGGCCTCGGGAAGAAGAATCGCTTCATCCTCGACCGGGTGCGACAGGCAGCGGGCACCGCAGCCCAGGCGGCCCGGAGTCTCGGGGTGACCCACGTGGTGAGCGTGCTCCACGGCGTGGGCGAAGACGGCGGGGGCGATGAGGACATCTCCGCGGCCGAGGCCGCCCAGGCGATCGTCGAGGGAACCCGGCTCGGCGGCTACGCATTCTCCCTCTACAAGTCCGGAAAAAAGAGCGACAGCAAGCCGATCACCCAGCTCACGATCGTCGATAACGATGCCGCAAAGGTCCGGGAGATTCGAGAGGGGGCCCGCGTGGGGAGCGCGCTCTCCGACAGCGTCGTATTCGCCCGCGATCTGGCCAACCGATCGGGCTCCGATCACCCCCCGAAATACCTCGCCGATGAAGCCAGGAAGATGGCGCGGGAGGTGGGGCTCCGGTGCACCATCTGGGGGCCGCGCGAGCTAGCGCGGGCCAAGATGGGAGCGCTGCTCGGAGTCGCGCGCGGCAGCCGCAACGAACCGCGGCTCATCGTGCTCGAGTACCGGTGCAATACGAAGGGGGCCCAGACGGTCTGCGTGGTGGGCAAGGGGATCACCTTCGACTCGGGAGGCATCTCGCTCAAACCGCCCGGAAAGATGGACGAGATGAAATTCGACATGAGCGGAGGAGCGGCCACCATCGCCCTGGCCCGCGCCATGGCCCTCCTGAAACCCGACGTCAACGTGGTCTGCATCGTTCCGTCGGCAGAGAATCTGCCCGGCGGAAACGCCTACAAGCCCGGCGACATCCTCACTTCGGCCGCGGGTGTGACCATCGAAGTCCTCAATACCGACGCCGAGGGGAGAATCGTCCTCGCAGACGGCCTTCACCACGCCCTGAGCTTCAAACCAGACGCCATCGTCGACATGGCCACCCTCACCGGGGCCTGCGTCGTCGCCCTCGGCTCCCACGCAAGCGGCCTCATGACCAACAACGCGGCGCTTGCCGACCGGATCAAGGCCAGCGGCGAGGCTACCTACGAGCGCGTCTGGGAGCTGCCGATGTTCGAGGAGTACGCCGACGCCGTCAAGAGCGAGGTGGCCGACATCAAGAACATCGGGAATGCGGGCGAGGCCGGGACGATTGCCGGCGCGAGCTTCCTCCAGAAGTTCGTCGGCAAGACGCCCTGGGTTCACCTGGACATCGCAGGCACGGCCTGGACCATGAAGAAGAAGCCCTACGCGCCTCGAGGCGCCACGGGCGTGGGCGTGCGGCTGCTGGCGCACACGCTTCTCAACTGGGCGCCGCTCGTCCACGACAAGGCCGATGATGATGACGACGACGCGCCCCGGCGGCGCAAGCCGCGCACGCGTGGAAAGGGGCGGAGTAACGGCAGGCTGGCCGGACGCGGACACGCGACGGGACGCCGCGGCGGGCGCTGAGCCCCCCGAGGGATCCGACCTCTCAGAAGGGATCGGCTCAGGGGTCGGAGGGCGTCCTTCCGGCCGCGGCCAGAAGGTTTCTGATGGTCCGCAACAGATCCTGGGTCTCGAAGGGCTTCGTCATGTAGCCGTCGGCCCCGGTCAGCGCCCCCAGACGCCAGTCGGCCTCCTGATCGCGCGCGGTGAGCATGAGGATTGGAATCCTTCTGGTCCGCCCGTCGAGCTTGAGCATGCGCGAAACGCTGTAACCGATGCGCTTGGGAAGATTGACATCGAGGATGATCAGATCCGGCAACAGCGACCGGGCGCGTTCGACCGCCGCCTCGCCGTCCGCCGCCGTGACGACCTTGTACCCCTCCGATCGGAGGCGCGCTCCCACTACCTTGACGATCGAAGGATCGTCGTCCACGAGCAGAATGACCAGAGTCTTGCCGGATTCATTCATGTAACACCCACCTGCGACAGACCGCTTGAGATCCGCCGCCACACGCCCGAGTGCGTACGGGCGAGCTAGCCGGACCCCTGCTTGCGGAGTTCCCGAAGCAGGTGTCCGATTTCGGGCAGAATAATCTGGTTCATGGCGAGCTTCACGGCGTCGGCGGAGCCCGGGAGCGCAAAAACGGCCTTCCCGCGCGCCACGCCTGCCAGCGCCCGTGACAGCATGGCGGCGGCGCCTATCTCTCGAAAGCTCAGCATTCTGAAGATCTCCCCGAAGCCCGGAAGCTCGCGTTCCAGAAGCTCCCGCACGACCTCCACCGTCCGGTCCCGCGGGGCGACTCCGGTTCCACCGGTGACGAGAATGACGTCGGTCGCGGGATCGGCCAGCCTCGCTTCAATCGAGGCGCGAATGCGCGCCGGTTCATCGGGAACGATTTCCGCGCCCGAGAGGCGCAGCCCTGCCCCCTCCACAAGTTCCCCGATGAGCCGGCCCGAGCGATCGGTATCGGGATCCCGCGTGTCGCTCACCGTCAGGACGAAGCAGCGCGCGTCGCGGGGAGACGTCTCGCGGTGATGGTCGTGGGCCTTGCGCGGCTCATCAGGCATGGGGCTCGACCCAGTAGGCGCCATCTTCGGCGATCTCTTTCTTCCAGATCGGAACCACTTCCTTCAGGCGGTCGATGGCGTAACGACAGGCTTCGAAGGCCTCGGCCCGGTGCGGCGCCGCGACCGCGATCGCCACAGCCAACTCCCCGACGTCGAGCGCCCCGATGCGGTGCGCGATGGCCACGCGGACGCCGGGCCAGCGACGCGCCATCTCTTCGCCAATCTCCCGCATCTTCTTCTCGGCCATGCCGCCGTACGCCTCGTACTCGAGGCGCCTTATCTTCTTGCCTCGCGATTCGGCGCGGACGGCGCCGAGGAAGGTGACTACTCCGCCGGAGCCGGCCCACCGCACCTTCTCTTCCACCATCGCGGCGTCGATCGGCGTTTCGGAGAGCCAGAAGGCGCCCTCCCCATTCACGCCCCCCGACATGGGTGGGAGGAACGCGACCTCGTCGCCCTCAGCCAGCAGGAGATCCTCTCCGGCCGGATCCCAGTTCACCGAAACCAGGAGCGTCGATGCGAAAGCCTCGGGCTGCCGGTATCGCTCCGCGAGCCGGGCTCGCAGGCCCGCCACGGAGGTCCCGTCCGGGCATTCGAGATCGGCCTCCGAAACGCCCACCCGCTCCCGGAGCGATGCGAAGAATTTCACCTTGATCTTCATGGGAAGGAATAATGGCGCAGGGCCGCCGCCCTTTCAAGCCGGCCCCGGGGCCACAGGCGCAACGGCGCCCGGGCGCAACGTCCGGGCGCCGCGGTTGACACCCCCCCGGGGCACACCTACCCTCTCCCCCGCTTGCACCATCCGCCCCCGCCGCGGCCCGCAATCGCCCCGGCGCCCTGGCTCCCGGAGGATCCCGTCGTGTCTGACCCTGTTTCTGACCCTGTGTCCGGGCCCGCGTCCAAGCCCGCTCCGCGCCCCGCCCGCATCCTCGAAGAGGTCAAGAGCATCGTGGCCATCGCGAGCGGCAAGGGCGGCGTGGGAAAATCGACGGTGGCCACCAACCTCGCCCTGACGCTCTCCGCCCGGGGGAGCCGCGTCGGGCTCCTCGACGCCGACATCTACGGCCCCAGCATCCCGCTCATGCTCGGCATCAACAAGACGCCCGCCGTCACGCCCGAGCGCAAGCTCGTGCCGCTCGAGCGCCACGGCCTGAAGCTTGTGTCCATGGGTTTTCTCACCAATGACGACTCGCCGATCATCTGGCGGGGACCCATGGTCCACGGCATCGTCCAGCAATTCCTGAGCGACGTGCTGTGGGGTGAGCTGGACTATCTGCTCATCGATCTGCCGCCCGGAACGGGCGATGCCCAGTTGACGCTCACACAGCTGGCGCCGCTTTCAGGCGCCGTGATCGTTACCACGCCGCAGGATGTCGCACTCATCGACGCGCGCAAGGGGCTCAAGATGTTCGAGCGGGTGAACGTTCGCGTGCTGGGAATCATCGAGAACATGAGCACCTTCAGCTGCCCGCACTGCGGCAAGGAAACCGACATCTTCGACACCGGCGGCGGCGAGCGCTGCGCGGAGGAGCTGGGCGTTCCCTTCCTCGGCAAGATCCCCATCGACCCGGCGGTGCGCGCCGCCGGCGACGCGGGAACGCCCATCGTGGCGGCCCAACCCGACCACCCCGTCTCGAAGCTCTACCGGGACATCGCCGAGCGCCTGGTCCCGCCCCTCGAAGAGATCCGCCGCGCCACCCCCTTCGAGCTGCCGATCATCACCTAGATTCGGGCCCCGGCCGGCGCCGTGACATTTTTAGTCCAACCCCGGATCGAATCTTCTTGACAGGCATTCCCGCCTGCCTACAAGATGTCGTGAGTACTGGCTGGCGCCCCTACAAGATATAAGGGTCACAGCCCCTTCCGACCCGTTCCCTATCGATGCTGACGGATCAAGCCACGCGCGCCTCGAGCTGCCGTGGCGGGGGTGGCTTTTCCCCTTATTGCGGGGCTCAGCCGTGCCGGCGAGTCCTGCCGGCGCCCCCTGGGAACGGTCGTGGGCGGCTGATCACAGGGCGCAGTTAGGCTGCGGAGAGGCCGCGTATCCCGCGGGGGGAGCGTGACCCGGGCAGGAAACGGAACCGCCAACGTTCAGGGGGGAAAGGTCATCATGGAGCCCATGGGAACCACGCATGTCGACACTTCCGGGTCGGTTGAAAGCCTCCAGCTCACGGAAAACCAGCGCAAGGTCATCAACGACAAGTACCTGAAAGATGCGAAATCACCCGAGGCCTGGCTTCTGAACGTGGCGCGCAACATCGCGCTTGGCGAGCTGCTTCACGATGCGCGGTTCCGGCCGGCGATCCTCGAAGGGGTGAGCCATCACATCGACAGGAAAGAGGCCGGCGGCGGCGAGACCGTCGAGATGCTCCTCATCCACCACGAGATGCACGGTTACCGGGAGCGTGTGTCGAACTTCAAGAAGCTGATGACCAACCTTTACAGGGTGGCATCCGAGGATCCCGCCGCGGCCGACGTCGTCCGCGAGACGGAGTTGAAGTTCTACCGGCTGATGGCGCGCTTCGAGTTCCTGCCGAACTCCCCGACGCTCATGAACGCCGGCCGGGAGCTGCAGCAGCTTTCAGCCTGCTACGTGCTTCCCGTTCCCGACTCCATCGAGGGAATCTTCGGCGCCGTGAAGAACCAGGCGCTCATCCACAAGAGCGGGGGCGGCACCGGATTCTCCTTTGGCCGCATCCGCCCCGCCGAGGACGCCGTCCTGAGCACCAAGGGCATCGCCTCGGGTCCGCTGAGCTTCATGAAAATCTTCGACGCCGCCACCGAGCAGGTGAAGCAGGGCGGCACGCGGCGCGGCGCCAACATGGCCATCCTCCCCTACTGGCATCCCGACATCATCGACTTCATCACGATGAAGCGCGCGCGCAACAACACCGTCCTCGAGAACTTCAACATCTCTGTCGGGATCGACGCGGCCTTCATGGACTCCGTCAAGAAGGGGGAGGATATCGAGCTCAGGAACCCGCGCACCGGCGAAGTCGTCAAGCGCCTGCCGTCGCGGGAGCTGTTCGACCTCATGGCCGAGTGCGCCTGGGAATGCGGTGACCCTGGCTACGTGGTCCTCGACCGCATCAACGCCTCCGGTTCGAATCCCACGCCCCAACTGGGCGAGATCGAGGCGACGAACCCCTGCGGCGAGCAGCCGCTGCTGCCGAACGAGCCATGCAATCTCGGCTCGATCAACCTCAGCAAGTTCGTCACCGGCTACAACGGCGGATCGAGCATCGACTGGACGCGTCTGCGCGAGACGGTCTTCAGCTGCGTTCACTTTCTCGACAACGTCATCGAACTGAACGACTACCCGGTCCCCGAGATCGAGCTCATGGCGAAGGGTAACCGGAGGATCGGCCTGGGCGTAATGGGCTGGGCCGAGACGCTTGTGGCGCTCGACATTCCCTACGATTCAGAGCGGGCCATCGAGAAAGCCGAGGAGGTTATGGGCTTCATCAACGAGTCGGCCCTGGATGCAAGCGTCGAACTCGCCGCCAGCCGCGGGGTCTTCCCGAACTGGAAGAACTCCATCTACGATCCCGAGGGCAAGCACTTCCGCGGCCAGCACGTTCTTCCGCGCAACTGCGCACGGACCACCATCGCACCCACGGGCACCATCGCCATCGCCGCCGGCCTTCAGGGCTCGGGCATCGAGCCGTTCTTCGCCGTCGCCTACACGCGCTACAACGCCCGCGGCATAGATGCCCTGAAGAAGGGCCAGACACCCGCCGAGGAAGACACGTTTTGGGAGGTCAACCCGCATTTCAAGGCGGTGGCCGAGGCGAACGACTACTTCGGCCTGGAAGAATCGGAGCTGTGGAAGAAGATCGACGAGAACCACAAGGCGGTCAGGGGCATCCCCGAGATCCCCAAGCACGTGCAGGACATTTTTTCCACGGCCCACGACGTATCCTTCGAGCACCACATCGCGGTCCAGGCCGCCTTCCAGAACCATACGGACAACGCGGTCTCGAAGACCATCAACTGCGCGCAGGAAACCACCAAGGAGGAGATCGCACGGGGCTATCTCCTCGCCTACGACCTCGGCGTGAAGGGGCTCACCGTCTACCGGGACGGATCGAAGACCCAGCAAGTGCTCAACATCGGCAAGAAGGCGGCGGATGAAGCGCCCGCGCCTCTACCGTCCCGGCGTCCCTCGGCTGAACACGGCGTCACGAGTGAATACTACGAGAAGGAGACGGGCTACGGGCCGCTGCACGTCAACATCATCTACGACGAGCGCGGGCCCTTCCGGGTGTTCGCCAACATCCCGCCGCTCGGAACCGAGATCGCCGGGCTCACCGCGGTCATCGGCATCCTTCTCTCGAAGTATCTCGAGACCGGCGGAAAAGCCGAGCGCATCCTGAAGCACCTGAACTCGGTCAAGGGCGATCGCCCCATCGGGTTCGGCCCCAAGCGGGTCGAGTCGATCCCCTACGCGCTCAGCCAGATCCTGCGCGATCACCTGATCAAGCACGGCCACATGAAGGCCAACGGGAACGGCGCCTCGGCGAGCGCCAAGCCCGCCGCCGCGCCGGCTCGCGACGCGAGCATCTCGGCGACTTGCCCGCAGTGCTACTCCACGAACGTCGAGTTCGTGAGCGGCTGCAAGGAGCCCACCTGCTTCGACTGCGGATTCTCGAACTGCAGCTGAAGCTCCAGGGTCCGCCAGCCTTGAAAAGCCTCCTCTCGCGAGGGGGCTTTTCTCTTTCCGAACGCGGCGCGTGTTCGGGCGGTTTCGTTGACAGTGCGCGAGGGCGGGTGATACCGTCACGAGCTTCCGGCGCCAGGAGCGACCGGAGAACAACTATCGCAAGGAGAAAAACGTGCCCGGGCTCACCCGTTTCAGCCTTCACCGGCTCATCCCATTCCTTCTCGCCGTCACCCTGGTCGCCTGCAACGGGGAGACCTATTCCGGCGCGCCGGAGGGCTACAATTTCAAGACCCTCGAGGTGACGTGGACCTACGACGGCAACATCACGGGCACGCGCCAGATCTTCCTCGAGACAAAGACTTTCGAGAACGGCGCGCTCGTTTACAAGCGGATGGCGGGAGTGCGCGACATGGTCCGGAAGATTCCCGGAGACCCCGGCCGGACGTCCGATGATCAGGGCTCGTACTTCAACGTGGAAGGCGTCCAGACGTCCATGGCACCGTCGTTGAAGAGCGCCATCGTGGCGAGGGTGGAAATGGCGCCGCTGATCATCGCCCAGCGCTTCGAGTTCTGGCTGCCTACGATGCGCTTCCTCATCCGGCGCGACGATCTTTCGAAAGAGAAAAAGACCGAACTGCAAAAGCGGCTCGTGACCATCACCGACGAGGAGCTGACCGAGATCGGGGCGACCATCACCGAGGAAGATCTGATGGGGCACAAGACAAAGCACTACGTCATCCCGATCGCTGATGGCACCTCCGAGATCTGGACGTACGGCGACATCGGCGTTAAGAACATCCTCGTGTCGAACTGGCGCGGCACCGAGGTAAAGGACACCATCGAGCCGACCGTTTTCAAGGTCAACGAGAAGCTGCCCGAGCAGCCGTTCACGATCCCGAAGGATTTCAAGGTGATCGACAGAACGAAGGAGACCGCGAAGCCGTGATCGGGCCCGGCCCGGAGGCTATCAGCGCCAGCGCAGGATTCACCGCGCCCGCGGAATCTTCTGGCGGGCGAGCGGGCGCACCAGGATAATCCCCGCGACGAAGCCCCCGACGTGCGCGAGAAAGGCGACACCCCCGCCCTTGGCGCCCTGGGCCGCGACGCCGCCCAGGATCTGGATAAGGAACCAGAAGATGAGGAAGAAAAAAGCGGGAATGCGCACGACCGTGAAGTAGAAGAAGAGCGGCACGAGGGTGACGATGCGCGCAAAGGGGTGAAGCACGAGGTATGCGCCCAGCACCCCCGAGATGGCCCCGCTCGCGCCGATCATCGAAACCGTCGGATCCGCCGTCGTGAAAACCTGCGTCAGCGCCCCGGCCACCCCGGTTATGAGATAGAAAAGCACGAAGCGAAAATGGCCGAGCGTGTCCTCCACGTTGTTCCCGAAGATCCAGAGGAAGAGCATGTTCCCCGCCAGGTGAAGCAGGTGGCCGTGGAGGAACATCGAGCTGAAGAGCGTCACGATGGGCTGGGCGCTGAAGGAACCGTGCGCATAGGTGAAAAGCCCGCGGAGCTCGATCGGCGTGAGCCCCCAGCGGAGGATTCCGTACTCCTCTTCCGGGCCCACTGACGCCTGCCAGAGGTAGACGGCGACGTTCACGACGATCAGGATCACCGTGACGATCGGCGCGGAACGGCTCGGGTTCTCGTCCTTGATGGGAATCACGTGGGTGCTTCGGCTCGGTTACCGGGCACGCTGCGCGCCGCGGTGGGGCGGGAAAACTGGATCCATTATGATAGTTTGACCTTCTGACCGCCACCCTCCTGCCGGCGTTCGCAGCGAAACAGCGCGCCCCGCGCGGCGCCCCCCGGGGCGCAGTTCGAGGACACCCATGCGGTTCTCCGACATCCTTGGGCAAGAGCGGCCCCTCGAGATCCTTCGGCGCGCCACACGCGCGGGGCGGGTGGCGCACGCCTATCTCTTCCAGGGGCCCGGGGGTGTGGGCAAGCGACGCGCCGCCGACGCCTTCGCGGCGGCCCTTCTCTGCGATGATCCCGCCGGCGAGGAGGCCTGTGGTAGTTGCGCATCCTGTGTTCGCTTCGGCGCTGGCACCCATCCCGATCTGCACGTGCTCGAGATCCCCGAGGGAAAGAGTCGCATTCCGATCGATCGTTTTCACGCCATCGAGGCGGAGCTCCAGCTTGCTTCCCACGGCGGCCGCCAGCGGGTCGCCATCGTCGATCCGGCCGACGCGCTTTCGTTCGACGCCCAGCACGCGTTCCTGAAAACGCTCGAGGAGCCGGGTGCGGGCACCGTGTTCATTCTCGTCACCGCGCGCCCGAGCGCGCTCGTCGGCACAATTCTCTCGCGATGCCAGAGCGTCGGCTTCGGCCCCATCCCGGACGCGCCGCTCCGGAGAGCGCTGGCCGCGCGAGCGGACATCGATCCGAAGCAGGTGGATCTTCTCGCCGGAATCGCCCGCGGCAGCCTCGGGCGTGCGCTGGCGCTCGGTAAGGCCGGAGCGCTCCCTGATCGCGACGCGCTCTTCGAGGTTGAGGGCGCGGCCCAATCGGGCGTTCTTGGGCCGGCGCTTGCCTGGGCCGAGGGAGTGCGGGGCACCGAGGAAGGACGAGCCCGGGCGCTCGCGGTTCTTGATCTCCTCCTGCTCAAGGCGCATGACGTGATGGTGCTGGCCTCGGGCGGGCTCGAGTCCGATCTCGCGCACCGCGATCGAGTCAGGGCGATGCAAGACGAAGCGAGAGTCCCCGGCGCCGCAGACCGCGCAGCCCGCGCCTTCACGCGCATCCTGCGAGCCCAGCAGGACATCCGGCGGAACGTGACGCCGGCCCTCGCCCTGCAGGGGCTCTTCGCCGATCTCGCGGGCCCCGAGGGCCGGCCGGGGCGTAACGCCGGCGGCGCTGTCGCGCGCCGGGAGGCATGACCATGCCCACAGGCAGCGGAAAAAAGTTCTTCATCACCACCGCGATCGACTACGCGAACTCCACGCCCCACCTCGGCACGGCCTACGAGAAGATCGGCGCCGACGTGATCGCGCGCTACCGCCGGCTGCGCGGCGACGACGTCTATTTCCTCATGGGAAATGACGAGCACTCACTGAACGTCGAGAAGCGTGCGCGGGAACTGGGGAAAGACCCCCAGGCCTACTGCGACGAGATGGCGGAGCGCTTCGAGGCGACATGGCGCCGGCTGGAAATCTCCTACGACCGCTTCATCCGAACCACCGACGAGGTTCACAAGAACGCCGTCAGGAAGTTCCTCCAGGCGATATACGACAACGGCAAGGGCGACATCTACAAGGGTCACTACGAAGGGTGGTACTGCGTTTCCTGCGAAGCCTTCTACCAGGAAAAAGACCTGGCAGGCGGTAACTGCCCGACGCACGGCACCAAGCCCGAGTGGATCCGCGAGCAGAACTGGTTCTTCAAGCTGTCGAAGTTCCAGGACCAACTGATCGAGTACATCACGAAGAAGAACCCCGGCTTCATTCAGCCGGAGATGCGCCGCAACGAGATCCTGAATGTGATCCGGGGCGGCCTGCAGGACGTTTCGATCTCGAGGGCGGGCGTAAAATGGGGGATCCCCCTCCCCTTTGACGATTGGTCCGTCGCCTATGTCTGGGTGGACGCGCTCATCAACTACATCACCGGAGCCGGTTACGGGACGGATGAGGAGCGATTCAGGAAAACCTGGCCCGCCGACGTGCATGTGATCGGCAAGGATATCACCCGCTTTCACTGCATCATCTGGCCGGCACTGCTCTGGAGCGCGGGCCTCGAGCCGCCCCTCAAGGTCCACGCCCACGGCTTCGTGAACCTCCAGGGCGCCAAGATGTCGAAGACTCTCGGGACGGTGCTCGACCCCGTCGAGGTCGCGGAGAAGGTCGGCGTCGATGCGCTGCGCTACTTCCTCATGGCGGAGGTCCCCTTCGACCGCGACGGCGACTTCACCTGGGAGCGCGTGCAGGACCGCTGCAACGCCGATCTCGCGAACGGGATCGGCAATCTTCTCGCGCGCACGACGGCGATGATCGTGCGGTACCAGGTGGGGATCGTACGCAAGACCCCGACCGTGCGCGAGGCGTCGGAGTCGTTCATCAACAACAGCCATATGGGGGACGCGCTCGAGGGCTACAGGCGGGGGATGGACGAGATGCTGCCGAGCCGCGCATTGGAGCAGGCCTGGCGCATCGTCGCGGCCCTCGACAGCTTCATCGCGGCACGCAAGCCTTTCCAGATCGCGAAGGATCCCGCGCGCGCGGACGAGGTGGCCGACATCCTCTATGTCTGCGCAGAGACGCTGCGGATCCTGGCCATCCTCATTCAACCCGTCATGCCCGGCGCCGCCGCCAGCATCTGGTCGCAGCTCGGGCTTCCCGGCTCGGTGGACGCGCAGCGGATCGATTCCGATCTCGACTTCTTCAAGTTTCCCGAGCAGGGGCGCGTGACCAAGGGCGACCCGCTGTTCCCGCGCCTCGAGATCCTTCCTCCCGTGGATGCCAAGTAAGGGGCCGTCCGCTATCATCTGCCGCATGCCGCTCGTCGATACACATAGCCACGTGGACGTCGCACGCTTCGACCAGGATCGCAGCGAGGTGCTCTCGCGCGCCTGGGAGGCCGGCCTCGACTGGATGGTCGTGGTGGGCTCCGGCGAGGGTCCCGAAGGCGCGCGCCGGGCGCTTGCGCTCGCCCGCGACAACGAGCGCGTCTTCGCCACCATCGGCGTGCATCCGCACGAGGCCAAGGAGTGGTCGCTCGAGGCCAATCCGGAGTACCGGGACTTGTCGGAGGACCCGAAAGTCGTTGGGGTGGGTGAAATCGGCCTCGACTACCACTACATGCACTCGCCCAGGGAGGAGCAGCAGGCGAGGTTTCGGGAGTTCCTCGCGCTTGGCGGTGAACTCGGAAAGCCCGTGGTGGTGCACAGCCGGGAGGCCAAGGATGACACGGTCGCGATCCTGCGCGAGATGCGAAACGAGTATCCCGGCGGCGTCATGCACTGCTTCTCCGGCGACTACGACATGGCGCGGAGCTGCCTGGATCTCGGGCTCTACCTTTCGATTTCCGGTGTCGTGACCTTCCGGAACGCCGCCGACCTCCGTGAAATTGTGGAGAAGGTGCCGATCGAGAAGCTCGTCATCGAAACCGACTGCCCTTATCTCACGCCCGCGCCCCACCGGGGCAAGCGCAACGAGCCGGCCTTCGTGTCGCTGGTGGCGCAGAAGATCGCCGAGTTGAAGAAGCTCAGCTTCGAGGACGTGGCGCGCATCACCTCGCTCAACGCGCGCAGGCTCTTCGGCCTCGATCCAACGCTCGAGCCGCGCATCACCTACCGCATTCGCAACAGCCTCTACGTCAATCTGACGAACCGCTGCACGCTCGCCTGCACCTTCTGCCCCAAGTTCGAGGACTTCATGGTGAAGGGGTACTTCCTGAAGATCGGCGCCAAGGGGCCCGACCCCGACGTGGTACTCGCCGAGGTCGACCAGGCCACGGCCGAAGCGCGGCCGGATGAGGTGGTCTTCTGCGGCTACGGCGAGCCGACGCTCAAGCTCGAAGAGCTGAAGGCGATCGCCCTCGGGCTCAAGGCGCGTGGCCACAAGGTACGGCTCAACACGGACGGGCTCGGCAGCCTCGTCCACGGAAGGGACATCACCCCCGAGCTGGAGGGGCTCGTCGATTCAGTTTCGGTCTCGCTCAACGCGCAGGACGCCGAGACCTACGCGCGTTACTGCCCCTCGCGCTACAAGACCGAGGCGTACCCGAAGGTGAAGGAGTTCATCCGCCTGGCGCGGGCGCATATCCCCGACGTGCAGGCGACTGCCGTGGGGCTGCCCGGTGTCGACGTCGAGGCCTGCCGCCGCATCGCCGAGGAAGAACTCGGCGTGCGCTTCCGCTTTCGTCCCCTCGACGAGGTCGGCTAGGTGGGCGCCGATCAGCGGCAGTTCGCGCGCTTTGTCAGCGAGGCCCGAGCCGCCGCGCGCCTCGCCGGCCGGATCCAGCTCGACTCCTACGGCGCGTCCATCGAAGTGAGCCGGAAGGGGGACATCAATCTCGTCACCGAGGTCGATCACCGTTGCGAGCGCGCCGTGGTCGATCACCTGCATGCCGCTTTTCCCGATCACCGAATCCTCGCCGAGGAAGGCTATTCCAGGGAATCGGATTCTGAGTACCGCTGGATTGTAGACCCGCTCGACGGAACGACGAATTACGCCCACGGCTACCCGCGCTTCTGCGTCGCCATCGCGCTCGAGCAATCCGGGCGGGTGCTGCTCGGCGTGGTTCTCGACCCGGTGCTCGACGAGGAATTCGTGGCTGTGCTGGGCGGCGGCGCCACGTTGAACGGCCGTCCCATCCGCGTGAGCGCCCGGACGGACGTCCTCCACTCGCTCCTCGCCACCGGGTTCGCCTACGACATCCGCGAGAATCCCGACAACAACCTCGACTACTTCGAAGCCTTCATGATGGAGGCGCAGGCGGTACGCCGGGACGGCAGCGCCGAACTGAACCTCTGCTACACGGCGATGGGGCGCTTCGACGGTTTCTGGGAGATGCAGCTCTCTCCCTGGGACGTGGCCGCCGGCGGACTCATTGTGCGCGAGGCCGGAGGCGTGGTCACCGACTTCGAGGGGCGCCCGAACGAGATCGACGGCCGCCTGATCGTCGCCTCGAACGGCAAGATCCAGGGCGCGATGCTGGAGATCATCCGGCGGACACGTGCGCGCAGTGGCCGGCCCGCCGATTGAATTTGCCCCGCATGAGGGGATCATCCTGGCATGAGAAGCTTCGCTGATCGGCGCGTCTTGATTCCGCTCGCGGCCCTCCTCCTGCTGGCCCTTTCGGGCTGCGACCGCCTGGGCCCGCTCGGCCGACTCGGGGCCCCGTTCTTCGACCGCCCCACGCTGCACTTCGACGGCGCCGAGGTCTCCGACGTATCGCTCAAGGGGCTCACCCTCTCGCTCAGGGTCCGCATTCACAATCCGAACCCGTTCCGCATTACGATACGCGAGTGGCGCTACCAGCTTTCGCTGAACGGCGTTGAAATCCCCGCGGGTCCCTCCGGCGGTCCCCGGGAAATAGGCGCGCGGAGCGAGCAGGTGATCACAATCCCGGTCGAGGTGGGGTTCGGCAATTTCGTGGAAGTGATCCAGCGGGGGATGAACCGCATGGCGCTCAGCTATGACTTCCGCTCCTCGCTCGAGGTGGGCTCCTGGCTCGGCAGCAAGGCGGTTCCCTTCGAGGCGACCGGCGAGGTCTCGCTGCCTGCGGAGATGGGGCGCAAGCAGCGCGAGAATCCAGGAGACGAAGAGGAACACACCTGACCGAACCGCTGAATCCGGCCGAGCGAGCGCTCGGCCTGGCTTTCGCCGAGAAGGGGCCCGCTCAGGTCCGGCGCGGGCGGCGACGATAAGCGCATGGCGGCTGCAACCGGCCTATTGACACCTCCAGGCCATCGCCGCTACGCTCTGGCGCGCGAAAAAAGGAGTGCCAGCAAGTGCCCCGGCATTCGCTTCACACCACAGGAAGGCCCGTGAAAGTCGGCCCCCGTCCCGCACGGCGGCGCGGCCTGGCGGCGATTGCCCTCGGGCTGGCCGCGCTCCTGGCGTTCCTGACCGTCGACGCGAGCGCCCTCCACCAGCACGGCGGCGAGGCGGGCGCGGCGCAGTTCGACTGCCGCGGATGCGCCTGGACGCACGCCGTCAACGGCGTGCTGGGACACGCCCCGCGGATTGTCGCTTCCATCGACGCTGCGGCCCTCCCCTGGACCACGGTCCGCCTGGATGTTCCGAGCCTCTTCCCCACGCAACGAACCACCCGTGGTCCTCCGTCTCTCTCCCTCTAGAAGCACCCCTCGAGTCTCCCGTCAGGGATCACTGCCCCGAACCGGGTCCGGTCCGGCGGCGCTGGCGCGCCGGGCGGCGGCCCCTGCGGCAACGCGCGTCAGGCTATCTGGCGCCGCGCCGGAGAGAGAACGTCATGCGCATGACATCACTGGCAGTTCTTTGGAGCCTGAGCGCCCTTTACCCGCTGGCGCCCGCCTCGGCGGCGGAAACGGCCGCCGCGGGCGGCGCGGCGGAGAAAAGCGTTCAGGAAGAGATGGCGGAGCTTCGCGAAACTGTCCGCACACTCGCGGTGACAGTCGAGGAACAGTCGAAGCTCATCGGGGCACTCCAGCAAACGCCCCGCATGCAGCCTCTCGTATCGGCTCCCTATCCCGGTCCGGGCGGCCCTCCCGGCCCCGCCTCGCAGGCGCCGTCCACGACGCCGCCTCCCGTGCCGCCGCCCGCCTCAGGCCTGGCCTCGCTCAATCCGGAAATCGGCGTGGTGGGCGACGTGGTCGGCAACGCCACGACGGAGAACAGCGGCCTCGCGGGGAGCGATCAGTTCAGCTTCAGGGAGCTGGAGCTGGTCTTCGGCGGGTACGTCGATCCTTACAGCCGCGCCGACTTCGCCGTCGTGCTGAACGAGGACGAGGGAATCGAGATCGAGGAAGCCTTCCTGACGCGATTCGACATCCCCTACGCCCTGAAGGGACAGGTGGGCAAGTTCCGGTCAAAGTTCGGAAAGCTGAACCTTGTCGATCTGAACGCCCTTCCCATGGTCACCGAGCCGCTCGTGATCCAGGACTTCCTGGGTCCCGAGGGATTCTCGCATACCGGCGTCCGGCTCCAGCGGCTCATACCGAACCCCTGGGATGGTTTCCTGGAAGGCACGATCGAGTTCGTGAACGGCGGTGACCCCGAGGACGAGTGCCGGATCTTCTGCGCCGGGAAGAACAGGCCCGTCGTCAACACCCACCTGAAATCCTATTTCGACCTCGACGACAGCACCGGCCTCGAGCTCGGCGGCTCGCTTATGGCGGGCCCCAGCCAGGAAGACTCCGACCGCTACGCGCACCTCGCGGGAGTTGATCTGACGCTCACGCGCTTCATGCCGGGTTCGAAGAAGCTCCTGTGGCAGAGCGAGTTCATGTATGCGAGCCGGCGCAGCAACACCAACATCTCTCTCATGGACGTCCTTGGAGTTGAATCGCCCGAGGAAGTAGCGTCGCTCCTGGGAGAGCTGGACGACGCGGAAATCGCCGATCTGCTCGTGGACCTCGAAAGATCGCGCTGGGGCTCGGGGCAAGACGGCTGGGGGCTCTACTCGCTCGTGGACTACCGGTTCCATCCCAAGTGGTCGGCCGGCACGCGATTCGACTACGTGCAGCCCATCGACGGAACGTTTGCGGGAGATCAGGCCTGGGCGGCGGCCACCTGGCTGACGTTCCACCAGAGCGAGATGATGCTCGTGCGGCTCCAGTACCAGCACACCGAGTTCGACAGGCCCTTCTTCCTCGACGACCTGATGGATAGTCACCGGGACGATCTGTTCCTCCAGGTGCGCTTCCAGATCGGCGTCGATC
>JAUYMQ010000593.1 GCA_030698575.1 Deltaproteobacteria bacterium | reverse complement strand
GTCGTCGAGACCAGCTTCGACGCCGAAACCTGGATCGAGAACAAGGAACCCATCCGCGTTCGTTTCGACCGCATGCCCGATCCCGCCGAGGGGAGAATCGCCATCTTCAGCTGAGATGGCGAAGATCAAGAAAGTCGCGGTCGCGCCGGCGGGCGCGGTTCCGAACCCGGCTCAGGCGAACGCCATCCGGCGTGAGGCCGCCGAGATCCAGTCACGTAAAGTAATGGGGTCAGACCCCTTTACTTAACGCGGCGGGGTCAGGTCTGAAATTATAGCCACCGAAGTAAAATTCTAGACCTGACCCCATGAATTTGACCGGCGGGAGGCCGGGGCGTAGGCTGTAAGCATGATCCCGCGCCCCCTCCTCCTGATTCTTGCGCTCGTACTCGCTGCGGGCCTCGTCCCCGGTTTTCTCCTGGCGCCCGTTCCGGCCGCCGCGCAGGCCGTGCCTCCGCTGGCGACCGAGCTGGCGACCGCGGCCCTCAGCGGCGACATCTTCGCCACCGCCCCGCCCGGCGACACCGAGCGCCTCTTCATCGTCGAGTACGTCACCGCCCGCATACGCATTCTGAAGAACGGCGTGCTACTCACCCCGCCGTTCATCGACATCAATCCGCTCGTCATCAACACGGCCGACGAGCGTGGGCTTCTCGGCCTCGCCTTCCACCCCGACTACGCGACGAACGGCTTCTTCTACGTCTATTACATCGACAATGCCGGCGACTCCATCGTCTCGCGCTACACGGTTTCAGCGAACCCCGACGTCGCCGACGACACGACCGCGCAAATCATCCTGACCGTCGACCAGCCCTTCGGCCTCACGAACCACAAGGGCGGCACCCTCGCTTTCGGCCCGAACGACGGCTACCTCTACATTGCACTTGGCGACGGCGGCAACAGCCTGGCCGCGCAGGACGACAGTACGCTGCTCGGAAAGATGCTCCGCATCGACGTCGACGGCGGCACACCCTACGCCATTCCGCCGACGAACCCGTTCGTGGGTCCCGGCGATCCGCTCGACGAGATCTGGGCCAAGGGCTTCCGCAACCCCTTCCGCTGGAGCTTCGATCGCGAGACGGGCGACATTTACATCGGCGACGTGGGGCAGAACACGCTGGAGGAGATCGACTTTCAGGACGCGGCGAGTACCGGCGGAGAGAATTACGGGTGGCGGTTCAAGGAAGGGACGGCGTGCTTCAACCCGCCGACCGGCTGCGACCCGGGCGGCCTCACCGACCCCATTCACGAGTACGTGCACCCGGGGGGGCGCTGCGCGGTGACGGGTGGCGCGGTGTATCGCGGCTGCGCGGTGCCGGAGCTGCAGGGGACGTACTTCTTCGCCGACTTCTGCACGGCCGAGATCTGGAGCTTCCGCTACGACGGCGCGACGTTGACCGATTTCACCGACCGAACGACGGAGCTGGACCCGCCCGGCGCGCTGTCGATTGCATCGCCCGTCGCCTTCGGCGAGGACGGGCTCGGCGAGCTGTACGTGGTTGCCCTGAACGGCGAGATCTACAAGATCGTCCCGGCGACGGTGCCGGACTGTAACGCGAACAGCGAGCCAGACGGCTGCGACATCGCGGGCGGGACGTCGCTGGACCTGAACGCCAACGGCATCCCCGACGAGTGCGCCGGCGAGCAGGTCGCTCTCCCCGCCCTCTCCGCCCGCGGCGCGTTCCTCTGGCTGCTGCTCCTCCCGCTCCCCCTTCTCTTCTTCCGCCGCTGCTAAAATTCGTGGGGCCAGGTCTTAAATTTTAGCGGCGATCGCTATCTGGAGGATCCTTGCTCGCCCGTTCAGCAGGTCGACTTCCATGACTGACAGGCGAGAAGCCGCGGGCGTTTTGGCTTTGCTTCACGTGTGAAGGTGTCGTATCGGACTCCCCCCAGCACACCGGGCATCCCCCTCGAGGAGAGAAGACCATGGCGCAAAACTCCGGACGATTCGGCTCGCTAATCGGGCGCATTCTCTTGAGCCTCATCTTCGTTCTGGCCGGCTTCGGCAAGATAGGCGACTGGTCCGCCACTGCGGACTACATGGCCTCACGCGGGATGCCGGCCATCCCCTTCTTCCTCACGATGACGATCCTCGTCGAAACCGTCGGCGGTCTCTCGCTGCTGCTCGGCTACCGGACAAAGGCCGCGGCGCTGGCGCTGTTCCTTTTTCTGGTTCCCGCGACGCTCCTCTTCCACAACTTCTGGACCTATCCCGAAGAGCTGCAGAAGATACAGATGATCATGTTCTTGAAGAACCTCGCCATCATGGGCGGGTTGCTGACGATTGCGGCCGCCGGCCCCGGGCCGATCAGCCTCGACGCGCGATCAAACGGCGGGGTCAGGTCTTGAATCGGCTGCCGGATGCAGTGTTACTGGCTTCCGGCGTGTCCGCCCGAAAGGTGACGATCATGAATGGCCGAATCCTCTGCTTCGCGCTTGCTTTGGCGTTCTGTCTCCTTTCTCTGCCCGCGAATGCCGAGGTCAAGCACCTGAACCAGTGCATCCAGAGCTGCAGCGTGCAGCGGGTCGACAGCATCGATCAGGAAGGTTCCAACGGGACGCATGTCAACCACGCCTATCGCCTGGGCGTGAACTGCGCGGGCTACTCGAACTACTCCAATCTCAATATGGAGGGGTTCTCCGTCCAGGGCGAGTATTCACCACTCTCCAAAATCGGCGTGGAGAAGATTGCCGTTCGCGGGCCGTACTCCAACCAAGCCATGAATCAGATTGAAACCAGCTTTCGATGCGACAGCGATCCCTGGCGGTCCAATTCGACTTGCACAGTCATGGGCACGAGACCGGCCCATACGTCCACCAGTGGCGGGGGTGACCAGTACGAGGTCGATTGGCGTTTGTGCGACGGCGTCGCTGCCCCGCTCAGCCGGAGCGGGCGGGACAAAATTCTGGCCGCGGTCGCCGCCGAGCCCTCGAGGGTCCCCCTCCCGGCGCCCATCATCGTCTCTCCCGGGAGCGAGGCGGAGCTCCCGAACTACGGCGATGTCGTCGTCGAAGTGAAACATCCTTCCCGCCAGGGGTGGTTCACGAATTATCACTTCCCCGACACCGTGGCCCTCACGTGGTGGTACCTCGGGCCGGACAACGCGCCGCACAGTCCCGAGAATAGAAACGTCATCCCCGAGATCACCGGCGTCGGCGAGACAAGCGCAAATCGGGTGGTCGCCGCGCAGAATCTGTCCGAGGGCAAATGGCGGATCGTTGCCGCGTTTCCCCCGACGTCCGAGCCTTCGCAAAAGAGGGAATTCAGCGAACGAATTTTCTGGATCGGCAGCAAGGTGGATGCCGCCAAGGCGTCGGCGACGATCCTCGAACCCGGGGACGACTCGCTTCATCCCGGCGACCCCGTGCATGCGCGGGTCGCCTTCGAGAGTGCTTCCAACCCCGCCAAGCCCAAGGCGCCCAGCGCTTCCGCTTCGGGGACGGGCATGACCACGATTCGCGTCGAGGTGCAGTGGGTGGAGTGGAGCGAGAAGAACGACGCCTGGAACATGGAGTTCGCGCAGATCCGCGAGCACGCCCCGAACGCGAAATTCGACCTGCTGAGCGGGGGCGAAGGGAAGTTCAGGATACGCGCGCGCGGCAAGACCAGCGCCGAGTACAAACGCCCCTGGAGCGCGTGGACCACTTACTATGTGGGCGAGGCGGGCGCCCGACTGCGGCCGGCTATCCGTAACCTGGGTCTGGTCACGGGGCGCGAGGAAGGGGCCGTGCCCGCCCCCGGGTCTTCCGCAACCGTCCGTCAGCTGCGGCCGCCGCCGCCTCCGAAAATCACGACGGCAGTCAATTTCAACAGTGTGAAGATTCGACTCAGCGGACTGCTCGCTTCCAGCGAATACGGCTTCGAGTACCAGGGGTTCGCTAACGGGCAGTGGAAGGGCCTGAACGCCCAGGGCCATGACCGGATGTTGCCGCCGCCGAAGGAGATACTCGTCCCGCTCACGGTATTCGGCTCGGCGCAAAAGGCCCGGGTGCGCGTTCGCGCCGAAAAGCCGAAGAGAACCGCCTGGGGGCTCTGGGAGGAATTCGATCCCACTCCGGGGCCGAGGGCGCCCATGAGGCCGCCGCCATCCCCGGCTCCATCCGGGTCCGACGATTCGAAGCTCAAGATCCGCACGCTCAGGCCTCCTCCTTGAAGGAAGCCCCCACCGCCGCTGCCCTCGCTAGAATTTAAGACCTGAACCCAGGCGTTTTACCCCCCATGGCGAGCTGCAAATCTGCCAAAACCAGCGTGCGCGCGTGCAATCGCTTCGCATAATCTTCACCGGCCCCCGCCTCGGGCAGGCGGAATCGAATGACGCAGCCCCCAGCCGGCAACGGAAAGTCCGGAGAAGCACCCGGTTGTCACGGTCGATGCTACCCAAGGATCCTGTGTGGGTAGGGTGATCGACCCGTGACCCGGAAGCTTCGCTAAGTTGGAATAAGGAGGGAAGCCAATGGAAGAAGGTCGTGGCGGTGGG
>JAUYMQ010000584.1 GCA_030698575.1 Deltaproteobacteria bacterium | reverse complement strand
ACCGGGAGGCTTTCGCGCAGGATGTCGTTCACCGAGCGGCCGAGATACTTGAACGAGGGCCCCAGGTCGCCCCCCGCGAGCGCCCGGAGATAGATGCCGTACTGCGTGAGTAGCGGCTTGTCGAGGTGGTACTTCGCTTCGATGTTCGCCTGAATTTCCGGCGGGAGCACGCGCTCTTTGTCGAAGGGGCCGCCGGGAATGACGCGCAGGAAGGAGAAGGTGAGCGTCGCCACCACCCACAAGGTGAAAAGACCCACGCCGAGGCGGCGTAGCACGAAGCGCGTCACGCCTCCGCCTCCTCGCGAACGCTCACCCGATCGAGATAGAGGTAGTCCATCTCGTTGATCCAGAGGCCCTCCACCCGCGGCGACACCAGGAAGTTATGCGCCCGCGAGTAGAGCGGCATGATGGCAGCGGCCTCCGCGCAGAGAATTCGCTGCGCATCGTCGTACATCGCCTTCCGGCGCGACTTGTCGGCATCCAGCGCCGCGTCCGCCACCAGGCGGTCGAATTCGGCCGAGCCCCAGCGCGTGTGGTTGTTACCGCTCGCGGCGGTGAAGAGGTTCATGAAGTTGTCCGGATCGGGATAGTCGGCGCCCCACCCGAGGCGCCAGATCCCCGGCGGATCGGTGGCGATCTCCTTCAGGTAGGCCTTCCACTCGACGTTCCGCAAGCGGACCGTCACGCCGAGGCTCTCCTTCCACTGCGACTGCATGTTCTCGGCGACCCTCCGGGGCTCTTCACCCGTGTTGACAGCGAGATCGACGCGCGGGAAACCGCGCCCGCCGGCAAAGCCGGCCTCGGCCAGCGCGCTTCGGGCGGCGTCGAGGTCGAAGTGCAGTCCGATGTCCGGCTCGTGCGCGAACATGCCGGGCGGGATCCAGCTCGCCATCGGCGTCTCGCCGCCATGAAGAATGCGTGGGAACACCGAGCGGTCGATCGCAAGAGAGAAAGCTCTGCGCACGCGCGGGTCGTTGAAGGGCAGCTTCTTGCAGTTGAAGCCGTAGTACTCCGCGCGAAGCATCGGTTTCCGGTGGAACAGCGGGCTCTCCTCGTAGCGCGGGATCTCGACGATCGGCAGCAGCGCGAAATCGAGATCGCCCCGCTCGAAGAGCGTCAGCTCGACGGTGGGCTCGTTTACCATGAAGAAATCGACCCCCTCGATGCGCGGCGCCGCGCGGTAGTGCGGGTTCCGGCGCAGGCTGACCTTGTACTCGTGCCGCCAGGCCTCCAGCGCGAAGGGGCCGTTGCCGACAAAGTGGCCGGGCTCGGTCCAGGCGTCGCCGTGCCGCGCGATCACGTCGGGGCGAAGAGGAAAGAGCACCATGAAGGTCGTGATCATCGGGAAGAAGACGACGGGTCGCGCCAGGCGGACCTCGAGCGTCAAATCGTCGAGGGCGCGCACGCCCACGCCCGCGGCGTCGCCGCTCTTCGCCGTGTTGTAGGCCTCGGCCCCCTCGACGTCGTAGAGGAAATAGGCGTACTCGGCGGCGGTTTCGGGATCGAGGAAGCGTTTCCAGGAGAACTCGAAGTCGCGGGCGGTCACCGGCACGCCGTCGCTCCAGCGCCCGTCGGGCCGCAGATGAAAGAGAACGCGCGCGCCGCCATCCAGCACCTCCCAGCGCTCGGCCGCCGCCGGCACGGGCCGGAGTCCGTCGCCGTAGGCGGTGAGCCCCTCCATCAGGTTGGTCAGGACGCGAAGCGAGACGTTGTCGGTGGCGAGGTTGGGATCGAGCGTGGGAGGCTCGCTCCGGAGGTTCATCCGAAACAGGCGGCCGCCCGAAGCGCCGCCGCCGCAGCGTGGGAGTGCTGTGGCCAGCGCGCCCGCCGCCATGAGCCTCAGAAACGCGCGCCGGTCCATCGTAGAGCCTCCGGGTGCGGTAAACGACGTGCGCGACGTCTGGTGGTTCGGGGGGAGGTGGACTTCCGAGCCGGGCATCGCCTGATCGCGGGGATCATCCGTGAGGCGGGGGAGGTTTGTCAAAGAGGAAAGAAGCGCGCCCTGTCACCGAGAGGCCCGAGCCCTGTCACCGAGAGGAGAGTGACCTGTCATTGCGAGGAGCGCAGCGACGAAGCAATCTCCCGGCAAGCGCGCAGGGGATTGCGTCGTCAGGCCTCCGGCCTTCCTCGCAATGACAGGCGGTCCGGCCTTCCTCGCAATGACAGGCGGTTCGGCCTTCCTCGCAATGACAGGCGGTTCGGCCCGTGCGGCGGCAGGAGCTTCAGGAAGTTGAAGGCGGGATCAAGAGCGGGGCCGGACCCCAACGCTGCCCTGCGGGTTGGGACCCGGCCCCGAGAAATCTTCGGAGAATTGATATGAACCCGAGAGGGCGCGGCGGCGCGCTCAGGCGGCGTCGGTGCCGGCCTTGGCCGCGTTCTCGTGATAGTAGTTCTTGAGGATCGCGGTGGCGACGGAGTCCAGTTCGACGAACTCGATGCCGACGTCCTGGGTCAGCGCATCGACGTCGGTCGCGTGCACCACCTTCCCGACGGCCGACACGAAGGTCTTGCCGACATAGAAGTTGATCTCCACGACCGTGCCCATGTCGATCTCGCAACCGGTCGCGAAGAAGCGGATGCCCCCGGGGCTGAAGTCCTTCGACACGCCCAGGTGCTCCATCGCATCGCGCTCACTGAAAGAAACGACATCGCTCGACGGTATGCGGGGATACTTTCGCCGCTCCGCCGCCTGCTCGTTGCCCATCGGAACCCTCCTGGTCGTTCAGAGGCCGGCCGGCCCGCGCCGGACGCACCGCGCCTCCGGCTCACGGAGCGCTTATCGGCCCTCCCGGGGGCTACTTGAGCAGGGGACACCGCGGCCCCCCGCCGTTCGCGACTTGAGAGGGGCATCGCGCGGGTGTATAAGCTTTCAGGCGATAAAGCGGCACTGGCAGGCGCGGGAAAGGGTTTCCCGGAGCCGGCGCAACGAAGCCAAATCATCTTGTTTTTCGACCCCTTATGCTCTCTTCCCGAATCATCCTGCTCGTGCTCTTTCTCGCCGGCGGCGCGGCGGCGCTCCTCCTGGCCCGCCGCCAGCTTTCCGAGGGCGCCCATGACCCGGCCATCCGGGCCCAGCGCCAGCTCGGCGCGATCCAGATGGGGCTCGAGCGCTTCACAATCGACACGGGGCGCTACCCCACTTTGAGCGAGGGGATCGGGGCGCTCATCTTGGCTCCGTACGAGTTTACCGCCGAGATCTGGCGCGGTCCCTACATCGAAGCGCGCGGCGCCGACCCGCTCGTCGATCCGTGGAACCGGCCCTACGCGTACGAGGTTCTCGAAAACGGCCGCGGCATGGCTTTCACTCTGGGGGCCGACGGGGCGCCGGGCGGCGAGGGGGAGAACCGGGATCTGATGGGCGTGTCGGAGGTGATGCGCGAATCCGCTCCCGCCGGCCGGCGAAAGAGCTCGGGAATCGACACCCTCATGGGCAAACCTGCCGCTGGAGACAATTGATGAACCTGGTCACCCGAATCTTCTCCACCGTCCTCGAGCCCGTCCTCCGACGCCTTGCGCGCCCTTCCCTCCCGATGACCCGCGGCGAGATCACGCTTCGCGATCTGGGCGGGCCCGTGCGCGTGTACCGCGACGAGAGCGCCGTCCCGCACATCTACGCCGAGAACGAACTGGATGGCCTCCGCGCCCAGGGTTTCGTGCACGCGCAGGACCGGCTGTTCCAGATGGACTTCTCGCGCCGCGCGGCAACCGGCCGGCTGGCGGAGATCGTGGGGCCCGTCGACGCGCCGTGGGAGGATCTGACAGTTCATCTGAAGGGCGCCACGATGGTCGACATGGATCATTTCATCCGGGTCCTCGGGCTGGCGCAGGCGGCGGAGGAGTCGGTCAAAGCTTACTCGGACCGCATGGTGAGCTGCATCGAGGCCTACGTCCGGGGGGTCAACGACTACATCGAGCGGTGCGGCAAGAAGCTCCCGGTGGAATTCAAGCTGCTGCGCTACGAGCCAGAGCCCTGGACCGCCACCGACACCATCGCCATCTCGAAACTGCTTTCGCTCCAGCTCTCTACCTCCATGCGGACCATCCTCGCGCTCGAGGGGCTCCGCGAGCGATTCCCCGAACACGACCGCAAGCTGCGCGACCTCTTCCCCACCTACCCGGCGGACGGCCCTGTGACGACGCGTTTGAAGCATCCGGTTCCGGTGCACGGCCTGGATCTGCGCGAGGTGATGGCGCTCGAGCAGCACTTCCGCGAATACGTGGGCGGCGGCGGCGCGCATCTAGGCAGCAACGCCTGGGCCCTGGCGGGATCGCGCACCGTCACCGGGCAGCCCTTCCTCTGCAGCGATCCGCACCTGCTGCTGCTCACGCCGAGTGTGTGGTACCTGAACCACCTGAATGTCGACGCCGAGGGGTTGAACGTCATCGGCTCTTCACTCCCGGGCGCGCCGGGCGTCGTCATCGGCCACAACGCGAAGATCGCCTGGGGCATGACCAACGTCATGGCCGACGACGCCGACATCTACGTCGAGGAAGTTCACCCGGAGGACACGCGGCGCTACCGCGCGGGAGACGACTGGGTGGACATGGAGATCCGGCGGGAGTTCTACAAGGTCAAGGGGGGCAAGGACGAAACGCGCGACGTGCGCATCACGCGCCACGGCCCGGTGATCACCGACACGGTGGCGGGGCGCGTTTGCCCCGGGGTGGCGCGCGACGTGCTCGCGCTCAAGTGGTGCGCCCACGAGCCGTCGTCGGACTTCGAGAACTTCTACCGCCTGAACTACGCCAACAACTGGACCGAGGCCGTCGAAGCGATGGAGGGGTACGGCGGCTCGCCGCTGAACATGGTCTACGCCGACGTCGAGGGAAACATCGGCTACGCCATGGCCGGCAAGATCCCGCTGCGGCGGGGCGGCAAGGGGCTTCTCCCGATCGACGGGCGCCCCGTCGAAGAGAACGAGTGGGCCGGGTTCGTTCCCTATGCTCTCCACCCGCGCGTTCTCAACCCCGACGAGGGGTACGTGGCCACGGCAAACAACAAGGTCGTGGACGACAGCTACCCCTTCTACATCACCGACCTCTGGGAGCCGCCGTACCGCGTGATGCGGATCAAGGAGATGATCGCCGAGCGCGAGAAGCACACCCTGACCGACATGGCGCGGATGCACATGGACGTGGTGGCGGTGCAGGCCCGCGAGTTCATCAAGGACGTGCTGGCTTCGGACGACGTCGAGCGGTGGTGCGAGGACTCCATCGTGCGCGAGGCCTGGAAGCGCCTCGTCGCGTGGGACGGCGCGTGCGCAACCGACAGCGTCGCGAGCGCCATCTGGCACGTCTTCTTCGCCGAGTTCATGGAGCGGCGACTGCGCGAGCACCTCGGCGAGGATCTGTACCTGGCCTACATGGAACTGCTCAACCAGCCG
>JAUYMQ010000579.1 GCA_030698575.1 Deltaproteobacteria bacterium | reverse complement strand
CGTCGCAAGTCCCAGCCCCGTTCCCTGCTCCTTCGTCGTGAAGAAAGGTTCGAAGATCCGGTGGATGGCCTCAGCGGGGATTCCAGCCCCGCTGTCCTCGAAGCAGAGCTCGACCCAGCCGGGCACGACCCCCCCGATCTCTTTTCGGGAAGCCATCCCCGATTCTTGAGCCTCCCCAGGCGCCGACCGGGCGGAAACTCTCACCTTTCCCGAGCCCTTCATCGCGTCCCGCGCGTTGAGGAACAGGTTCCAGGCCACCTGGCGGAGCTGCCCCGCGTCCCCGGCTACGGTAATCCCGGCCGGCACGTCGATCTGGATTTCGAGGCGGGAACCCTCGCGCTGCTCCTGGAGAAACACTTCGGCGCTCTCTCGAATGAGGCCACCGAGGTTCACCGGGCGGGGCTTTGTCTCCTGAGGCTTCGCAAACTGGAGAAACTCGGTCAGAAGCCGATTCAGGCGGTCAGCCTCGCGAAGCACAATCGCCATGAGGCGGCCCTGGTAGTCAGTCAGCTGCAGCTCCTTCGAGAGCATCTCGATGGATCCGCGCATCGACGCGAGGGGGTTCCGGATCTCGTGGGCCATGGCTGCGGAAAGCGCGCCGACCGCGGCAAGCCGCTCGTTCCTGCGCGCGGATTCCTCGGCGGCCTTCACTTCCGTTAGATCCTGGAATATGAGGATGCGCCCCCCCGGCACGCCGTTGAGCGGCGAGAAAGAGCAGCCCAGGTGAAGCGAGACCCCGTCGGGGCGCTCGTGCCCGACCTCCAGGCGTCCGGGGAGCGGTCCGCCGGGCGGAGGCTCGGAGATGTCGGGGAGCACCTGGCGCAGACCCCGTCCCAGCGCCCCGCCGGCGCCGATCCCCAGCAGCCTCTCTCCGGTTGCATTGATGAACGAGACTCGGTCGCCCGCGTCGATCGTCAGCAGCCCCGATCCCATGCTCGTGACTATCTGGTGCGTCAGCGCCCGGAGACTCTCGAGGGTTTTCTCCTTGACCCGGAGTTGCAGGTGTGTGGCGCGGAGCTGCTCCGCAAAGTACCCGCAGAGCAGGGCCATCACGAAAAAGACGGCGGAGTTGAAACAGATGTTGGTAAGGAAGTCCCAGAACCCCATTTCCAGGACGGGATTTACGAAAAGCCGCGGCACGTGGACCCAGCCCGAAGCCTGGCCGCCGACCAGCCCGCCGTAGGCCAGAGTGCTGCCAATGGCCATGGCGAAGGCGCCCCTGCCGTGAAAGAGGAAAGCGCCCGCGATGATGGCCAACAGGTAGAGGAAGGAGAATCCGCTATCGATCCCGCCGGTGACGTATTGCAGCGACGTGATGAAGACGAGATCGCCGCCGAGCTGCACAACGCCCAGCCGGCCGAGGTTCCATCGCCGCCATATGGCGAAGGCGTAGCAGCCGGTGGCCAGAAAGACGCCGCTTCCCAGGAGCTGGAGCAGCGGCAGGGAATCTTCGAGAAGCTGGCTGGAGCGGGCCGCCTGCAGCAGCGCCAGCGTCACCAGAAGGACGGAGGCCACCACCACGCGCAGCACGATGATCCACTGAAGAGGGCGCCCGAGATCCTCCTTCCCAGGCGCCCCCGTCATGCTTTCTACCTGCTGCGCACCACTCATCAGCCGACCGTATCGGCGATCTTGAAGATCGGCAGATACATGGCGACGAGCAGGCCACCGACGGTCCCGCCCAGGAACACCATGAGCATCGGTTCAAGAAGCGAAGTAAGGGCGGCGACGGCGGCGTCCACCTCGTTCTCGTAAAAGTCGGCGACCTTGGCAAGCATTGTATCCATGGCGCCCGTCGATTCGCCCACCGCGACCATCTGGACCACCATGGACGGAAACACCTTGCTCTCACCCAGGGGCTCCGCGATGGTCTTGCCCGAGGCGATGCTCTCACGGGCCTTGTACACCTCGAGCTCGACGATCTTGTTCCCGGCGGTCCTGGCCACGACGTCGAGGGCGTCGAGAATGGGGACACCCGAACTGAGCATGGTTCCGAGCGTTCGGCTGAATCGGGCGATGGCCACTTTCTGGATGAGCGGCCCGATTATGGGGAGCTTCAGAAGGAGCTGGTCGATTACCTTCCTCCCCTGCGCCGTTCCGTAATAGCGCCGGAGGCCCGAGATCGCGAGCACGATCCCGACGATCATATAGATGAGGTTGCCCCGCAGAAAGTCGCTGATGGTGATCACGATCTGGGTGGGGAGGGGGAGCGTGCCTCCGAAGTCCTCGAACATCTGCCGGAAGACGGGGATCACCCAGATGAGCATGGCCGCCACGACGCCGATGGCCACCACGAGAACGGACGTCGGATAGACCAGCGCTCCCTTGATCTGGCGCTTGAGCTTGTCCATCTTCTCGAGGTAGGCGGCGAGGCGGTTGAGAATGGTGTCGAGAATACCGCCCACTTCGCCCGCGGCCACGAGGTTCACGTACAGATCGTCGAAGATATCCTTGTGCTTCCTGAGCGAATCGGCGAAGGTCGCGCCCGACTCCACATCCTCCTTGACCTGAAACAGGCTCTTTTTGAAGAACTTGTTCTCCTGCTGCGACGCGATGATGTCGAGGCATTGAACGAGCGGGAGGCCCGCGTCGATCATGGTGGCGAACTGGCGTGTGAAGACCACCAGTTCCCTCGTTTTTATCTTCGCGCCGAAGGTGATGTTGGCGAAGTCGACGTTGAAGCCCTTGGGCTTGACGTTGATCCCGGTGAGCATCTGTCCCTTGAGGTGCGAAACCGCCGCGGCCTCGTCGGCCGCTTCGAACTCGCCCTTGCGGGAAACTCCGCTCCGGTTCCTGGCTTCCCAAACGAATACTGGCATTGTTGCTTCCTCCCCGAAGCCGCCCGCCGGTCAGGCGACTCCCTGGTTTCTCAAGCCCTGCGACGCGCCGTCACGGGGGCCGTTCCCTCGCCGATGAGGTTTCGGAGCTCGTCCGGATCGGACGTGCGGCCGAAGGCGTCCTCGAGGGTGATGAGGTGTTTCTTGTAGAGAATCGCGAGGCACTGGTTCATCGTTTGCATGCCGAACTTGTCCTGCCCCACCTGCATCTGAGAGTAGATCTGGTGAACCTTGTCCTCCCGGATGAGGTTCCGGATGGCCGCGTTCGGCACCATCACTTCGAGCGCCAGCGCCCGCCCCGAACCGTCGGCCTTGGGTATCAGCGTCTGCGACACCACGCCTTCGAGAACAAAGGAGAGCTGGGCGCGGACCTGGGGCTGCTGGTAGGGAGGGAACACGTCGATAATCCGGTTGATCGTCTGAACGGCGCTGTTCGTGTGAAGCGTCGCGAACGCCAGGTGGCCCGTTTCGGCGACCACGAGCGCCGACTCGATGGTCTCGAGATCCCGCATCTCGCCGATGAGGACAACGTCGGGGTCCTGCCTCAGGATGTACTTCAGGGCGTTCTTGAAGGAGACCGTATCAGCCCCGACTTCCCGCTGGTTCACCACACATCCTTTGTGGGCATGCAGGTACTCGATCGGATCCTCGATCGTGATGATGTGCTCGTTCCGCTCGGTGTTGATCTTGTCGATGATCGCCGCAAGGGTCGTTGTCTTTCCCGATCCCGTCGGCCCGGTCACCAGTACGAGGCCCCGCGGTTTCCGCGCAAGTTCGGCCACAACCGGCGGAACGCCCAGCTCCTCGAAGGTCAGGATCCGGAAGGGGATCGTCCGGAAGGCCCCTGCAACCGCGCCCCGCTGGGTGAAGACGTTCGCGCGGAATCGCGAGAGCCCCTTCACGCCGAAGGAGAGATCGAGCTCGTTGCTCTCCTCGAACTTGTGCTTCTGCGAGTCGGTGAGGATCGAGTAGCAGAGCTGCTTGGTCTCGGACGCACTCAGCGGAGCCGTCTTGAGCGGGATCATCTTGCCGTCGATCCGCAGCTGAGGCGGGCTCCCGGTGGTTACATGGAGATCCGAGGCCCCTTTCTCGATCATGGCCTTAAGTAATTGATGAAGGTTAGGCATCGCTTGATCTCCACTCCTGTGCCTGGGCGGCCCGGGGGCCGCGCCGGCTGATCAATCGCTCGCCGAGACGCGAAGCACTTCGCTAACCGTGGTAACCCCTTCGGCGAGCTTGGTGAGGGCGCTCTGCCGGAGCGTTTTCATCCCGAGACGGATGGCCTCCCGCTTGATCTCGGCCGCCGAAGCTCCGTTCAGGATGAATTCCTTGATTTCCTCTCCTACTGACATGACTTCGTAAATCGCCTTCCGGCCCCGATATCCGGTGTTCGAGCAGTTCGGACAACCGCTGCCCTTGTAAACTTTGAGATTGGGCGCCTCCTCGGGGGGCACCCCGATATCGATGAGCGCCTGGGGGCTCACCTCCTCTTCGCCCACACAATCCTGGCAGACGCAGCGCGCGAGCCGCTGGGCAACCACGCAGTTCAGGGAAGACGAGACCAGAAAGGGCTCGACGCCCATGTTGAGGAGCCGGTTGATCGTGCTCGGGGCGTCATTGGTGTGAAGCGTGGAGAGAAGCATGTGGCCGGTGAGCGCCGCCTTCACGGCGATCTCCGCGGTCTCGAAGTCTCGAATCTCACCCACCATGATGATGTCGGGGTCCTGTCGCAGGAAGGAGCGCAGCGACGCCGCGAAGTTGAGGCCAATTTCCTCGTGCATCTGGACCTGGTTGATTCCCATCAGGTTGAACTCGACCGGATCCTCGGCCGTCGAAATGTTCTCGCTGATCTTGTTCAGCTCGGAGAGCGCCGAGTAGAGCGTGGTGGTCTTGCCGCTTCCCGTGGGCCCCGTTACCAGGACCATCCCGAACGGCTGGTGGATCGAATTCTTGAAGTCCCTGAGGGCGCTCTCCTCGAAGCCGAGCTTTGTCATGTCCAGCTGGAGGGTCGACTTGTCGAGGAGCCGCATCACGACCTTCTCCCCGAAAAGCGTGGGGAGAACGCTCACGCGATAGTCCATCTCCTTGCCCTTGCCGAGCTTCAGCTTGATTCTTCCGTCCTGGGGAAGGCGGCGCTCGGCAATATCGAGCTCGCTCATGATCTTGATTCGGCTCGTAATGGCGTTCTTGAGCTTGAGGGGCGGCCGCATCATCTCGTAGAGCACGCCGTCAATCCGGTAGCGGACCCTGAATTCCTTCTCGTAGGGCTCGATGTGGATGTCGCTGGCGAGCTTCCTGACGGCGTCGGTGAGAATCAGGTTCACAAGCTTCACGACCGGCGCATCCTCGGTCGCCTTCGCCAGTTCCCTGACATCGACGTCCTCCGAGTCGTCGACGACCTCGAGATCGATATCATCGAGGTCGCTCATGACCGAGGTGAGACTCGCGGACTGATCGTAGTACTTGTCGATCGCCTCCCGGATGGATGCGTCGGAGGCAACGACGACTTCGACGTTGTAGCCGGTGAGGAACTTGATGTCGTCGATGGCGAAGATGTTCGAGGGATCGGACATCGCGATGATCAGAGTCGAACCCGCGCGGTTGATCGGGATGATCTGATGCTTGTTCGCGACGTCCTCGGGAACCAGCCTGATGACGCTCTCGTCGACCTCGAACTCCGCCAGGTCGACGGACGGAACGCCGTATTGCTTGGAAAGGAAAGAGACGAGTTCGTCGTCCTTGAGATAGCCGAGCTTGACGATCTGAGCGCCGAGGCGTCCGCCCGAGAGCTTCTGCTCCTCGAGCGCCCTCACCAGCTGCTCCCTGGTGATGAGGTTGCTTCGAATGAGGAGATTGCCCAGCCGATCGTCCATGCTTTCCCGATTCGGGGCGCGGCCCGCGACCCCGTCCTCGGGACGGGATCAGCCAGGGCCTGCCCTTGAAAGTGCTCGCCGGAGAGCGCGTCGCATGATGTCGACCGGCGCCGGCTGGCCGGTCCAGAGCGTAAAAGCCTCTGCGCCCTGCTGAAGCAGCATCCCCAGTCCGCCCTGCGTCCTCAAACCGTGCCCGGAGGCGGCCTCCAGCAGCGGTGTGCGAAACGGGCGGTAGACGATGTCGCTCACAACGGCGCGTTTCGGGAGCGCCTGGAGCGGAAGTCCCCGGTGGGCCGTCCCCCCCATTCCAACCGCGGTTGCGTTGACCAGCAGGTCCGCATCCGCAAACGTTTTCGAGGCGCGCTGCCGGGCGAGTCCTCCCGAGACTATCTGCGCCTGCTTGAAACCCTTCCGGAAATGCCGTGCCAGCGAGGCCGCCCGCGCCGGCGTTCTGTTAAGGATCGTGAACTGCGATACGCCCGCCTCGAGTAGCGCCACGCCGATGCCGCGCGCCGCCCCGCCCGCCCCCAGGATCACCACGCGTTTTCCGCGCGGATCGAGATCCAGTTCCTCCCGCAGGGCCGCGACGTATCCGCTGCCGTCCGTGTTGTGGCCGGCCAACCCGCGAGGCGTGATGACAATCGTGTTGACTGCGCCGGTGAGTCTGGCCGCCCGGCTCGCGCGATCGACGAGGCGCATCGCGCGTTCCTTGTGGGGGATCGTCAGGTTGACGCCCCCCCACCCCATCGCGCGCATTCCGCGGAGCGCAGCCGCAAGATCCGCCGGCCGCACGCGCGCGGGCACGTATACCCAGTCGAGCCCCAGCGCGCGGAAGGCCGCGTTATGCATGACGGGTGAGAGCGTGTGCCCGATCGGGTCGCCAAAGATCCCGACAATCTTCGTCATTCGCTGAGGTCCTTCTTTTTATCGGTAATAGGGGGAACTTCTTTACGCCTTTGTCCGGAACCAACGCACGGACGGCTGGCAAATATTCTCAATCAGGACAGATACTTGGCGCTCAAGGGGCGCCGAAGGCCCCTGGTGCCCCGGGGAGGGACCCCGCCCTCACTCGTCACGAGTTCGCCATTCGTTTTCCGCATGAAGGCGCCGGGCAGCCTCCACGTCCCTGCCGATTTGGGCCGCCAGCGCGGCGGCGTTGGAGAATTTCCGTTCCTCGCGCAGCCTCCCGAGGAAGAGCACCTCCACGTGGCTGCCGTAGAGTTCGCCCTCGACATCGAGGAAGTGAACCTCCAGCGCGCGGCGGCGCGCACCGAAGGTGGGCGCGAAACCGATGTTCGCCACTCCCGCGAGAAGGCGCTTTCCCGCCAGCGGATCGACCATCGCCGTGCCGGCAACTTCCCGCGGCTCCTGTTCAGGCGGTTCGCCGAGCCGTCCGAAAACCGCGTAAACCCCGTCGGCCGGAAGAAGCTCGTTCTCCACTTCGATATTCGCCGTCGCGAAGCCGAGTGACTGACCGCGCGCCGCGCCCGGGATAACCGTCCCCTCCACCGTGAAGGCGCGTCCCAGTAGCCGGGCAGCCTCCTCCACTTTTCCCTCGGCCACGAGCCGCCGGATCCGCGAGCTCGAAACCTCCTCGTCCTCGGAGAGAACCTCCTCGATAACGTGCACGCCGAATCCGAGCTTCTCGCCCATTGCCTGGAGGCTCGCGAAGGACGCTGCCCTCCCCTTGCCGAAGTGGAAATCGTGTCCCACATAGACCTCCCTGGGCGAGAGCTGCGCGTGAAGCACTTTCGTCAGGAAGTCCTCTGCGCTCTGCTGGGAGAAGGCATGGGTGAAGGCCTCGATGATCAACAGATCGATGCCCTGTCGGGCAATCAGCGCAATTTTCTTTCGCCGCGTGAGCAGCAGGGGCGGGCAATAGTCGGGAGCGATGATTCGCTGCGGATGGGGTTCGAAGGTATAGCAGACCGACTGGCCACTCACCTCGCGGGCGCGGCGGGTCACCGTCTGGAAGATCTTCTGGTGTCCGACGTGTACCCCGTCGAAGTTTCCGATCGTGACGATGGGGGAGCGGAGTCCGGGCCGGATGGAGGAACTGCCTTCGATGATCTCCATGGAGCTCTCTGCTCGCTCGGCGGCGCCTGCGCCGAGCCGCCCAGCGAGGCGGCGCGAGCGCCGGGGGGTGGCCCGGACCGGCCAGAAAAGCGTTGTCAGGGCAGGGATTATACCATAGACTTCCCTGCCCGCTCCCCGGCCGTTTCCTCGTCGAGCAATGACTCCGGCGGAGGGCGGCTCTGAAACCCGGGACCCCGGCGACTGGCCTATGCGAATCCTGTCTCGTTACATCCTGCGCGAGTTCCTGAAGTTCTTCGCGGCGACACTCGCGGGGTTCACGACCATATTCTACGTCATCGACTTCCTGGACAACGTGGGAGATCTGGTCAAGTACAACGCCCCCTTCATGGCCGGGGCCCTCTACTACTTCTACAAGTTCCCGCAGATCGTATTCTACGCCATGCCGGTGGCGGTACTCCTCGCGACGCTGTTCGTCCTCACCATCCTTTCGCGGAACAACGAGATCATGGCCGTCAGGAGCAACGGGATCTCGGTGCTGCGCGCCGTAGTGCCGCTCCTTCTGGCTGCGCTCGCCCTTTCGGCCTTCGCCTTCGTCAACAACGAGTTTCTTGTTCCCGCTGGCAACGCCAAGAGCTCGAAGATCTACAAGCTGGAGATCAAGCGAGACGCGAGCGACGTCTATTTCACCCGCGACAACTTCTGGTTCCGGAGCGAGAATGCAATCTACAACATCGGCAGCTTCGACTACCTGAGAAAGGCCCTGGGCCCGATCACCATTTACAGGATGGGGGAGAAATTCCGGCCGGTCGGGAGGGTCGATGCCAAAGGCGGGCGCTGGGTCGACGGGCGCTGGATCTTCTACGATGTCGTGAGCCGGGAATTCCAGCCGGACGGCGGGGCCAGGGTCGTGACGGCGAAGGAGATGCCCGTCGACATTCCCGAAACACCGGAAAGCTTCAAGGTCCTGGCGCCCGATCCGAACAACTTCTCTTACCTGGATCTGAAGGCCTACATCGAAAAAATCCGGGAGGACGGTTACGACCCGACGAAGTACCTCGTCGACCTCCAGGCCAAGCTCTCGACTCCGCTTATCAGCCTGCTCTCATGCCTGATCGCCATCCCGTTCGCGCTTCGCACCACGCGCGCCGGACAGCGGCCGATCGGGATCCTCCTAGCCATCATTCTGGCATCGAGTTACTGGTTCGTCCTCGCCTACAGCCTCGCCTTCGGGCGCCAGGGCACCTTCCACCCGATGCTGGCAGCCTGGCTTCCCAACCTCGGCTACGCCCTCCTTGGAGGGGCGCTCCTCTTCACCGTCGAGGAATAGCGCGTGCGATGGGCCCCGGAGGGGCCAGAGAGGCGCCTCAGGCCCCGATGTTCTTCTTCATATCCAGGAAGCCCTGGATGATGTCGATTGGGATCGGGAAGAGAGTGACCGAATTAGTCTCGGAGGCGATCTCCCCCAGCGTCTGAAGGTAGCGAAGCTGGATGGTGATGGGATTGCCGGACATGATGACAGCGGCCTCGTTGAGCTTCTGGGCGGCCTGGAACTCGCCCTCCGCGGCGATGACCTTCCCCCGTCGCTCGCGCTCCGCCTCCGCCTGGCGCGCCATGGCGCGCTGCA
>JAUYMQ010000570.1 GCA_030698575.1 Deltaproteobacteria bacterium | reverse complement strand
GCCGGGCGACGCTCTCGAAGCCCTTCCCTGTGTTGAACCAGACCTTCCACGCCGTCCTTGCGTCCTTCACCACGCGGTCTGGAAGGCCGTCGCCGTTCAGATCAACAAGATCGGCGAGCACGCCCGTGTTGTTCCGCCTCTGGATGTCGCCGTTGCTCCCGTCCCCCTCCGAACCGGAGGGGTTCGCCCAGTCGATCGGCCCGGCCGAGAAACCATTCCTCCCATCGCTCAGGTAAACCTTCCAGGGATCGGGAAAACTGTTCTTCCCCCCCAGAAGGCGATCGGGAAACCCATCACCGTTCAGATCGATAATCTCGGCAATAAGGTTGTTCCCTCCCTGGCCGTCGTACCGCCTCAGCGAATCGTAAATCTCGTCCATGCTCCCCGACGGATTCGCCCAGATAAACGGGCCGCCGCCCGGCTGCTCCGTGAAGGCGCTCCCGTCGTTCCAGTAGACGTCCCAGAGGCCCGCGGCATCCTTGCGCTCCGCCAGGCGATCCGGCAGGCCGTCGCCATCGAGATCGATCACGTCCGCTTGAACGTGGGCGCCGTCGAGATCGGTGATCTCCCGCGTCTCGAAGCTGCTCGTCTGATCACCCGAGCCGTATTCCCAGAGATCGCGAGCGCCGTATCCGCCCTCGGGAAGCGCCCTGTGAAAATTCCAGAAGAGCGCGTCTCCATTCGTCACCCGGTCGGGCACGCCGTCGCCGTCGAGATCGATCACCCCGGCCAGCCCGGCGCCGCTCGCCCTCTGCTTTCGTATCTCCTCGTACTTCTTCCCGAACTGATCGTTCGCTCCCGAGGGGTTGGCCCAGCCTGCCTCCAGCGCATAGCCCGCGGCGCCCGGGGAATAGCCAAAGGTCATCGCGGGAAGTTTCGTTCCCGCGCTACCCGCGACCTGAAGCGAAACGAGACGGGAAGTTGCCGAACTGGCCCCGGCAGGCTCTCCGGGGTTCAGGTAGGCCAGGTCGTATCGCCGGACAGGCTGGCCGTCGACGAAGGTGCGGATGCTCGTGAGCCGTCGCGAGGTCTGAACGCGGAATCCGCTGACGTAGCTGCTGACAGGATCGGCGCGAAGGGCGGGCGCGGCCGGCTCGCAGGCATCGTCGCTTCCCTCGAGGCAAAACTCCACGCGCCTCCCGACACCCCCCACGAGCCCGCCAGACTCGGGCGGGCCGGCATGGAAGGTGTAGTTCACCGCCGCAGGATACCGGTTGGGCGCATCTCCACCGTCCTGGTAGCTGACGGTCATGAAGTTTCCGAAGGCATCCTCCACGCGGTCGAGAAGCCAGGCGAAAATCCGGGAGGGGTCCGCCGGGTCGGCGATGCGGCTATTTGCCGTCGCGCCGAATCGGAGCTTGCGCCCGTCCTTTGATGCGACCTCCCAGTGATCGGCAATGGTTCCGGCGGCGAGATGTCTGATCCGGAGGAACGATTCGATCTCCGTGTGATATTCGCCTCCGGTTCCAGCAACGAGGCGGGCGCCGTCGAGGCCGAAGGTGTCGGCCGCATCGTCGTAGCTCGGCGCGCCGCGCTCGGTGCGGCGCGCGATGCGGCCCAGATCGACCGTCCACCCGAACCCGGCCCAGCCGTTGCCGGCGGACGAACTGTAGGAGAGCGCGATCTCCGGCTGCATGCCGCCGGTCCCGGGGGGTGTCTCGATGGAAAAGCTGAAGGAGGCAGCGCCGGTCGCCAGATCGGTCTTGAAGGCTTCGAGCCCCGTGGCCATGACGCCCGCGCCCGAGGCGGGCTTGCCCGACGCGGCCGGATCGGAAGTTGATTCCGCCTCGACGGCGGCGATTGCCGCGCCGGGTTCCGGGCCGAGCGTGAGCAAAAGGGAAAGGGAAAGGGTGATCGCGAGCAGTTCCGTGCGCGTCTTCATGTTCCCTGGACCTCCTCGAGGCACCGCTCGCAAGGGAGGAACGGGGAAGTGCATCCTGCGGGTTGTCATGAGTCAGTAAGCAAGCGGCATGCCAGCGGGGCGGGCCAGAAATCCGCCCGCAACCCGCCGCGGCATGCGACAGGACTACCGGGGTGCCGGACAGGCCCGACAACGGCACCGTCGCACCGCTGCTACAGCAGCGGTTCACCGGCGTCGCCGGGCCGTGGGCCAGAGAAGCGCCGCAAGGGAGAGAACGGCGCAGGACGGTGCGAAGAGCGGCTGGAGCGGCGCGGGGGCGAAAGGCGCGCCGGTGAGTTCAAGCGCGCAATCGACCGTACCGGCCGCATCGCCCTCAAGCACGCACCGCGCGACGCCGTCCGCGCCTATAAGCGCGCTCGTCCCGCGATTTGCCACGCGAACCAGCGGCGCCGCTGATTCGAGCGCACGCAGGCGCGCCATCGCAAAATGCTGCGCCGCACCCGCCGTCCCGAGCCAGGCGTCGTTGGTGAGATTGACGAGCGCCTCGGCCCCCGCCGCCATCGCTTCCGCCGCCAGATCGGAAAAGATCGCCTCGTAGCAAACGAGCGGCCCGAGAGCGATATTCCCGATCTGCAGCGGGCCCGCTGCGTCTCCGGGGCCAAGCTCGCCCGTAGCGGCGGGCCCCGCGGCCACCGCCGGGATGGCGGAGAGAAGCGGGCGCAGGGGGACGTACTCGCCGAAGGGAACGAGCCGCCGCTTGTCGTAGCGGCCGGCGAGGTTTCCGTCGCGATTCACGAGGAAGACGCTGTTCGTGGACAGCACCCCCTCCCCTTCCCCGTACCGCCCCGGCGATCCAAACATGATGCCCGCGCCGATGGACCGGGCGAGCCTTCCCACCGCCGCCGCCCCGAAGGGATTCTCGTCGAACGGGAACGGCACGGCGGCCTCGGGCCACAACACGAGATCAGGCTTGCCGGCGCCGGCCCGGCTCAGCGCGGCAAGCTGGGAGAGTGCTTTTCGCTGAAAAGAGAGCGTCCACTTCGCGTCCTGTGCGACCGCGGGATTCACCAGGCGCAGGTGGAGGCCACGCGCGGCCGCGCCGCCCTGCGGCAGAGGCAGCGGGCGCGCGAAACCTGACAGTGGAATCAGCGCGAGAAGCGCGCCCGCGAGAACCAGTGCGCGGCCGTCGGGGCGCGCCGCTACCGCGCCGCCAGCGACAATAAGGGGCGCTACCGCCAGGGTGAGCGTCGCATTGGCGAGAACAACGAGAAAAGACATGCCCGCGGATCCGGCGGACCGGGCGACGCCGGCGAGCACGGGCAGATGCCCCTGGCTCGCGGAAAGAGGGTTCCAGTGAAATCCGGTGAAGAGGATCGTGTTCGCCCACTCGAGGGCGACCCACAGGAATGGGGCGAGGAGCAGACCCGCGGGGCCGAAGCGATCGGTTCCACGGCGCATCGCCAGGGCGAAGAGGCCCGTGTAGGCCGCGAGGTAAGCGGCGAGCAGAAGATAGGCGCCGACGCTGACGGCGCGCGATGCGCCCGCGTAATCGCGCACCATCGCCATGACCCAGGACATCGACAGCAGATAGAAAGTCGCACCCGCCGCGAAGCCCCGCACGAACACGGCCCTGCCTGTTCCGCGAAGGGAGAGAAGAAGGGGGAGAAGCGCGATCCACGCGAAAGGCGCGACTCCATGGGGAGGAAAGGCCCGTGCGAGGAGAATTCCCGAGAGAACCGCCGCCGCGAGCTTTCGCATGGCCTTCCCCTTCCGGCGCGCGTTCAGGCAGGCGGGTACGATGCCTTCATCGCCGTCAGGGAAAAGCTGTCATTGCGTGTTCAGGGAGCGCGTTATCGCTGCACTAGCGCGCGGCCTGCCGGACGTCCTCCGGGAAGGAGAGACGAATGATCTTGGGCTGCCCGCCCTCGATCTGCCAGCCAGGCATGTTCGAGTTGCTTGTCCAGACGTTTCCGTGCTCATCGACGTCGATCTCGCGCGTGAAAGTCACGCGGGTCGGGAGAGGATAGACCGTGAATTGTTCCGTCGCGGGATTAAAGCGGATGATCGTGTCGGAGTTCGTCCCGCAGATCCACACATTGTCGGTCCGGCGATCCACGGCGAGGGCGTAGGGCATGTCGCCCCTTCCCGTCGGCAGATCGTATGCGCGGAACGAATCGTCGGAGGGATCAAAACGATAGATCCTCCCCTCGGCGTAGGCCGGGATCCAGAGAATTCCCTTCGAGTCGAAGCGCATGCGGCGCGGGCCGTAGAACGGCGTGTCGATCATCCGGATCTCGCCGGAGGCCGGATCGAGCCGTCCGATCCGCCGGTGGTTGAACTGGCTGAACCAGACGGCGCCGTCGGGCGCGATGTCGATGCCATAGGCGATCGGCAGGAGCTCGGGATCGGAGGTCGAGAGATCCATCACGCCGAACTTGTCAGAGAACCACAACCAGAAATCGAGCGTGCGGACGAAGAAGGCCTCCGCCCTGGTCCGGGTCGGCAGGCGGTAGAGCTTGAACTCGTCCGTCGCCGTATCGAATCGGGCGACGTGGTTGCTCAGGGCCAGCGTGTACCAGATCTTTCCCTCGGAATCGAAGCGCAGGGTATGCGGATACATGCCCTCGTCGGGCTGATCGTGCAGCGTGATGGCCTCGGTTTTCGGATCAA
>JAUYMQ010000568.1 GCA_030698575.1 Deltaproteobacteria bacterium | reverse complement strand
GGCCCCTTTCGATTCGCCTAGCTGACTCCTGATGATCGGCAAGATCAGGTCCCTCCATTTAGCGTAGCCACTACCCAAAAGATGCATGCCATCATAAGTATACTGTGAAGACAGAACATTCTTTGTGCTCAGTTGTTCATTGACATCGACAAATATAATACCATTCGCATAGGCATAAAGTTTCAAAGCATCGTTAAGTCGCCTTATTTTATTGCTAATGTCAATATAATAGGGATCATCTGATAAGATCGTTATGGTCGATTGAATAATAGGAACGATAGAGTATGCTTGGAGACTCTTGACGATCTCTATATAGTTTGCGTAGACCTCTTCGACCTCCGCCCCTTTCCCAAAATCATTGGTCCCCCCCATGATGAAACAAAGCTTCGGATGCAACGCGTAAACATCATTCAAGCGATTCAAAAAGCCTTCAGTCGTATCACCAGATACTCCTCTATTCGCAACATCTGTTCTCGTTAAGAGTTCATTCCAGTCTGCGTTGTGAGTAATAGAATCCCCCAACATGACAATTCTTACATGACTCGGCCTATACATATCGAACAAGCTTTTTTGGACCCAATAAGTCTTATTGTCAGCATAGCTAGGTTGCGATTTTATTGCCGAAGATGACCCCCAGCCAAGCTTCTTTACTATGATCTTGTGAACTGAATAGTGGAGGCAAATAGCTAGTAGAAGTATCAAAGTTATCGCGTTTACAAGAAGCGAGAATCTGGTCACCCATTTGTTATTTGTCTTCATGCTGTGCTTCTGTTAGAGACTGTCTTTCAGGATGGGGCGTGATGCGGCCTCGTCGAGACTATCATAGGCACGAGCCATAATTTCCGATTTCCCGCTTCACGGTGAGGACTGAAAATATGTCGGCCCGTCGAGGGGTTGAGATTATCACGGCCGCGGGCGGCGCAGGGGCCATCTCGGGGGGCTGGAAGGGCTCGATTTCACGGCAAGCCGACTATTCGTAGAGGACGGGCGCGTCATGCTCAGGGAGAACCCAGGAAGGCCGCCAGGGCGTCGATGTCCTTGGCAAGGTGAGGCTGGGCGGGCATGAGCTTTGAGTCGCGCTGAGGCGTGTAGCCCGGTGGATACTCGGCGCGGAGAACGCGCGCCTCGACGAGTTCCGGCGATGACCCCTTGATGGCCGGCCCCACGGCGCCCGGCAGAGAAGGGTCGGCATTGTGGCAGACGGTGCAGTTCACCTTGTAGACGCGCCGACCACGGTCGGCCGGCGTCCCGGATGCCTCATTGCCTCCGTCGATCCCCGTCCCGCAGCCGGAGAGGCTCCAGGCGGAACCAAATAAAAGCGCGCTTGCGAGCAGGACTCGCAGCGCGCTTCTAGATTCTCCGCCGGGGGCATTCACGGCCGGAATTCTATCGTCCCGGCTCAGTCGCCGCCAGTAGCGCTCCAGTCGGGCCCGCCGAAGTAGTTTTCCCAGGCCCGCTCGAGCAGTTCGGTGATCGGGTGCTCGATGTTGCGCTCGTAGCGCTTCATGTCCAGCGCGCGTTCAACCAGGTCCCGCGGCTCGCTCCCCCGCAGCTCTCTCCCCTCGGCCTTGTAGCGCACCAGGAGCCGATCGATATCCGCATCGCTCACCTCGAGCCCATGATCCTTCGCGTAGCGGCTGAAGATCTCCCGATACTCCGTTTCGGTCGGCGGCCGCATCTGGACGCGGTAGCCCAGCCGCCGGGCGAAAGCCTGATCGAGGATCTTTTGGGGATCGAGGTTGGTCGAGAAGATGAGCAGCTGCCGGAAGGGGAATTCGACCTTCTTGCCCGTGGCCAGCGTCAGGAAATCGACGCCATGCTCAAGGGGGACGATCCACCGGTTGACGAGGTCATTCGGATCGATCCGCTGCCGCCCGAAGTCGTCGATGAGCAGCGTGCCGCCGTTCGCCTTCAGCTGGAACGGAGCCTCGTAGTAACGCAGGTTAGGGCTGTAGATGAGGTCCATGTCCTCGATCGACAGCTCACCGCCCACGATGACGAGCGGTCGCCGGATTCTCACCCAGCGCCGGTCAATCCAGGTCGGCAGATCATGCTCGTCGGCGGCCTGGTGGTTATGGGGGTCGTACATCTTGATGACCTGCCCGTCCACCTCGACGGCGTGAGGAATCCAGATATCACCGCGGTTCAGCTCGTGGAGGAGCCTGGCGGCGGAAGTCTTGCCGTTTCCCGGAGGGCCCGTGAGAAAGAGGCTTCGCCGCGACGAGGCGGAGAGACCGAGGGCCTGCACGCAGCGTGGCTGAAGCACGAGCGGGCCCAGCACCTTCTGCACTTCTTCCGGGATGACCTCGGTGGAAGGATCGGCCTGGCGGTTCATCCAGGCCGTGTAGGATTCCAGAGATACCGGCGCGACGCCCTCGTAACCTGACACCTCGAAGATCCTGCGCACGCGCTCGACCCCGCGATCGAGGAGCTGGTAACAGTGGTTCATCTCGCCGATCTGGCTCGTGAGCGAAACGAAGTGCTCGCGCCGCAGCGCGTGCATGAGCTGGTCAGTGATGCCCAGGGGAAGGCGCATCTTCGCAGCCACCTTGGCCGTCGTGCACTGCAGCTCGTGGAAAGCAATCTTCAGAGCCAGAGCGCTCAGGAACTCGGCGTCGACGCCGGACTCCTCGATGCTCTCCGGCACGCGGGGCATGGGCTCGGAGCCCTCGGCGCGCGCCTGGCTGGGATGAATGGCGGAAGGTCGCGATGCCACGACGTCCTCCTTCTATATTGGAGTTCTGTGATCGGCGTTCTGCCCCGCCCTAGGCCCCGAAATTCGCGATGAACTCGGCGTACTTGTCGAGCCGAGGCAGGGTTTTCTCAGCCGGTTCTGAAGGAAGAGGAAGAACCACGCGTTCGAAGCCCAACCCCTCCAGATATTTGAACGATTCCTTATCGGGCCGCGCGCCGAACATTGTGAGTGAAATCGAGTCCGGGTCCCGTCCGGCTTTTTCCGCGCGCTCGCGCAGATCTTTCACACTCCCCGCGAGGTCCTGCCCCATCCCGAAGATGGGCATCCAGCCGTCGCCGTAGTCGACCACGCGCTGGCGGGCCCATTTGGTCTCGCTCCCCAGAATGATGGGCGGGTGCGGCTTCTGGACCGGCTTCGGCCAGCTCCAGATCTTGTCGAAGTTGACGTAGCGCCCGTGGTACTCCGCATCGTCTTTCGTCCAGATCTCCTTCATCGCCTCGATCTTCTCCCGGACGATCTTCCAGCGCTCCTTGAAGTTCGCCCCGTGGTTCTCCATCTCCTCGGCGTTCCATCCTCCACCGATTCCGAAGATGAATCGCCCACCCGAGATCATGTCGAGGCTCGCGATTTCCTTCGCCAGTGTGATGGGGTCGCGCTCGATGACGAGACAGATGCCCGTCGCCAGCTTGATGCGGCTCGTGGCGCCGGCGACGGCGCCGAGGGCCACGAAGGGATCGTGGGTGTGCCAGTACTCCTTGGGAAGATCGGCGCCGCCCGGCCAGGGCGTGCGGCGGGAAGCTGGAATGTGCGTGTGCTCGGGGAACCAGATCGATTCGAAGTTCCGCTCCTCGGCGGCCCGGCCGAGCTCAATCGGCTGGATGGAGTAGTCGGTCGGAAACATCAGGACCCCGAATTTCATGGCAATCACTCCTCATCTGAACGGCGAACGGCTCCGGTCCGACTGCGGACACACCAATACCCGGCGGCGGGTTTCAATCTTTCAAGCGGCCCTGGCGCGGGTGACGTGTCGTGAGTATCCCATGCGGAGCGCGAGGGCGGAAATCCCGGATAGCCGGCCGGGCGGGGCTGGCCTGGCGGTCAAGGTGACGGCCGGAGGCCGCCCACACCGCCTACTTCTCGAGGAGGCTCCTGAGAACGTACTGCAGGATGCCGCCGTGGCGGAAGTAATCGACCTCGTTCGGAGTGTCGATGCGGGCTACGACGGTGAATCGCCTCTCTGCCCCGTCCATCCCGGTCGCCACTACCGCGAGCTTCTTCAGGGGCGAAATTCCTCCGGCGATCCCATCGATGCTGAAGATCTCCTCGCCGGTGAGCCCCAGGCTCTCGCGATCCTCTCCCTCTGCGTGCTGCAGCGGGAGCACGCCCATCCCGATGAGGTTCGAGCGGTGGATTCTCTCATAGCTCTTCGCGATCACGGCGCGCACGCCGAGAAGCCGCGTCCCTTTCGCCGCCCAGTCACGCGAGGATCCCGCGCCGTACTCCTCGCCCGCCAGCACGATGAGCGGCACACCCTCTTCGGCGTACTTCATCGCGGCGTCGTAGATGAACATTTTCTCGCCATCAGGGAGGTGGCGCGTCCAGGGCCCCTCGGTTCCGGGCGCCAGCTGGTTGCGCAGCCGCACGTTTCCGAAGGTGCCGCGCATCATCACTTCGTGATTGCCCCGCCGCGATCCGAACGAGTTGAAATCCTTCCGTTCGACGCCGTGCTCCTTCAGGTAGCGTCCGGCCGGCGAGTCCTCGGCGATGCTCCCGGCCGGCGAGATGTGATCGGTGGTGACGGATCCGCCCAGCATGGCGAGCACGCGGGCGCCCCGGACATCCTCCAGGGGAGCGGGCTTGGCCGGCATCTTGTCGAAAAAGGGCGGGCGCTTGATGTAGGTCGATTTCGGATCCCAGGCATAGCGGTCGCCCTCGGGCACGGGAAGCTTGGCCCAGGCCTCGTCGCCGCGGAACACGTCGCCGTAGATGCGCTGGAACATCTCGGACTGGATGCCCTCTCGCACGGTCCGGGCGATCTCTTCGGGGGAGGGCCAGAGATCGCGCAGGAAGACCTGCGTGCCGGACTGGTCGGTCCCCAGGGGCTGCCGCTCGAAGTCGATGTCCATGGTCCCGGCAAGCGCGTAAGCCACGACGAGTGGTGGCGACGCGAGGTAGTTGCCGCGCACGAGCGGGTTGATCCGCCCCTCGAAGTTCCGGTTTCCGGAGAGCACCGACACGGCCACCAGGTGGCCCGCCTTCACCGCCTCGCCGATCGGTTCGGGGAGCGGGCCGGAATTCCCGATGCAGGTCGTGCAGCCGTAGCCCACCAGGTTGAACCCCAGCGCGTCGAGGCTGGACGATAGCCCTGTGGCTTTCAGGTATTCCGTCACGACCTGCGAGCCCGGCGCGAGGCTCGTTTTGACCCAGGGCATCACGTTGAGCCCGCGCTTGACCGCGTTTCGCGCGAGGAGGCCCGCCGCGACCATCACCGTGGGATTGGAGGTGTTCGTGCAACTCGTGATGGCCGCAATGACCACCGCACCGTGCCGCAGTTCGAATGCCTCTCCCTTCCACGATACGGGGACGCCGGTTTCGGCCGCGCCGGACGAGCCTTTCTTGTCGGCCTCCAGCGTCGCGGCGAGCGATTCGCGAAACGCCTGCTTCGCCACGCGCAGCGGCACCCTGTCCTGGGGCCGCTTCGGCCCGGCAAGGCTCGGCTCGACGTCGCCGAGATCGAGGGCGAGCGTGTCGCTGAAAACGGGCTCGACGCTGTCCGGCCCGAGGAAGAGCCCCTGCTCCTTGAAGTAGGCCTCGGTCAGCGCGACGAGAGAGGCGGGCCGTCCGGTGAAGCGGAGGTAGTTCAGGGTTTCGTCGTCGACCGGGAAGAGCGCGATGGTGGCGCCGTACTCGGGCGACATGTTCCCGAGCGTCGCCCGGTCGGGCAATGAGAGCGCGCTGATGCCGTCGCCGTAGAACTCGACAAACTTTCCCACCACCCCCTTCTTCCGGAGCAGTTCCGTGACGGTCAGAACGAGATCGGTCGCCGTTGCGCCGGGCCGGAGCCTGCCGGTGAGTTTGAAGCCGACCACCTGGGGGATCAGCATCGAGATTGGCTGGCCGAGCATGGCCGCTTCGGCCTCGATCCCGCCCACGCCCCACCCGACCACGCCGAGCCCGTTGATCATGGTCGTGTGCGAGTCGGTCCCCACGAGGGTGTCGGGAAAGACGACGCTCTCGCCGTTCGTCTCGCGCGTGAATGCCACACGGGCGAGGTGCTCGAGGTTCACCTGGTGGACGATTCCGGTCCCCGGCGGCACGACCCGGAAGCGCTCCAGCGCGCGCGCCCCCCAGCGAAGAAAGACATAGCGCTCGAGATTGCGCTGATACTCGATCTGGACGTTCTCGGAGAAGGCCGTAGCGGAGCCGTAGCGATCGACCTGAACGCTGTGATCGATCACGAGATCGACGGGCGGCAGCGGGTTGATCTTCCGGGCGTCGCCGCCCATCGCGGCTATCGCGTCGCGCATGGCCGCAAGATCGACCACAGCGGGAACGCCGGTGAAATCCTGGAGGATGACGCGTGCGGGCGTGAATGCGATCTCGCGGGAAGGCGCTGCTTTGGCGTCCCAGTTCGCCAGCGCCTCGATGTCCCCGGCCGTGACCTTGCGGCCGTCCTCGGTGCGCAGGAGGTTTTCGAGGAGAACGCGGAGCGAGACTGGCAGGCGCGACACGCCGGAAAAGCCCGCCGCCTCGAGGGCGCGAAGCGAATGGTAGGTGTGGCGCCGCCCTCCGGCCTCGAGCGTCCGCCGCGACTCGAAAGAATCCGGTGATGCGTCAGGCATTCAGTTCCCTCCCCTGGTTCCTCGCTCATAGATATACCCGTGATCGACGGGGATGGCTAACGCGGGAATGGAGCGGATAGAGCTTCGCGTGAACCGGTCAGGGTGTGCGCGAAGGCGCCCGCTCGGCGCGGTCGGCGCGCGCGTCGATGGCGCCGAAAACACCCGTGAGGGCACGGAAGACGAGCCAGCGGAAGGGCTCCGGCGGGAGCGGAATGCGGCGGCGGGACCAGAGGGCGCGGCCGGGCCCCTCCCGCCCGGCCATGAGATCGGTCAGCAACGAACCCGCGTAGCTTGCGAGCGGCAGGCCGTGTCCTGCATAGGCGAGGCTGTAGAAGATGTTTCCGTGCTTCCCGGTGCGGCCGAGCACGGGGAGGAAGTCGAGCGCGAAGGCGATCGGGCCGCCCCAGCGATCCGTCACTTCGAGATCGGCAAGTTCCGGAAAGCGATCGCGGAAGGCCTGCTCGATGATCGCGAACGTCTTCGGATCGTCATAGGGGAGCGCCTTGCCGCCGTATCCGTAACGAACCGTCTTGGCGCCGCCCACGATGCGGTTGTCGTCGGTGAGGCGGTAGCTTTCGAGCATCTCGTGCGCCGTGTAGATCCCCTCGCGGCCCTGCCAGCCCACGCGGGCGCGCTGGTCCGGGGAGAGAGGCGCCGTTCTGAAGAGGTAGACGTTCAGGCGCACGAACGCGCTGCGCAGGAGATTCAGATCAGCGGTGAATGCGTTGGTGCCGAGCACGACCCGGCGCGCGCGGACCTTGCCGGAAGGCGTGTGGAGGACGGCGGGCTGGCCGTCGTCGATGCGAAGGACGGGCGTCTGCTCGTAGAGCGCCGCGCCCGCGGCCAGCGCCGCGCGCCGGAGCCCGCGAACGTAGCGCCCGGGGTGAAGGATGCCCCCGCGGCGTTCCAGGTAGCCCCGGAGAAAGCCCCGCGGCAGGCCGCGCCGGCGCATCTCTCCGGCCTCGAGCAGTTCTCCCTCGGCGCCAAACTCAGCGCCTGCCTTCGCCGCCCGGTCGATGGCGGCGAACTGCCGCGGATGCACCGCCGCGATGACGTTTCCGACGGGCTCGTAGGCGCAGTCGATCGCATTCTTCTCGATCGTGCGCTCGACGTGCCCGACGGCGGCCTCCACGAGGCGCACGAGATCCGCCGCGCGAGACCGGCCGAAGAGCATGGCGAGTGTCGGAAGATCCTTCCCGATCGTGGGCGTCAGATGCCCCGCGTTTCGCCCGCTGGCGCCATAGCCTGCGATCTCGCGTTCGAGGACGGCGACGCTCTCGCCCTGCTCGCGCAGGGCGATGGCCGCCGAAAGCCCCGTCAGCCCGGCGCCGACGACGGCTACATCGACGTCGAGATCGCCGGATAGCGCGGGCGCCTGCTCGCTGACACCGTCCATCCAGGGGCTGATTCGTTCGGCCATCGGCCTTCCCTGAAACGTGTGAGTCCGCTACTTCGCCTCACGAAGCGTGGATCGACCGGAGATAGGCGATGATGTCCGCAATCTCCTGATCGGTCAACGCGGGGTTCCCGCCCTTGGGCGGCATGGGGATGCCCGTCGTATTGAGCGGATCGTCGATGGGGCGGCCCGTCTTCACGTAGACGAGCAGCTGCGCGTCGGTGTTGTCGGCCACGAACTGGCTCGTCACGAGATCCTTCCCGAGCCCCTTGACGCCCTTCGCGTCCGGACCATGGCAGGCGGAGCAGTAGGCCACGAAGGCGTCCCTCCCGGCGGTCGCGTCACCCGTCAGCTCGGGCGCCGGGGCAACCTCGGGCTCGGGAACCGCCGTCTCCGTCGGCGCTGCCGCCTCGGGCGCGGGCGGCGCCTCGTCGCTCGCCGAACCGCCGCACCCTACTGAAAGAACCATCGCCAGCAACCACACCGCATGTCGCGTCATCGCGCGTCCTCCTGATTGAAGTTCGTTTCGAGATCTCCGCGGCGCGCCAGATCCATCAGCGCGTCGAAACCCAGAACCTCACCCCCGATCTCGCCGGCGCGGCGCGTCGCCGCTTCGGCCCCGGCATAGGCCTCGATGCCAAGCGCCATCGGACTCGCGATCCGGCCTCGCACGTAGTGGGCGCTCCGCCCTTCGATCCAGGCGCTCGACTCCGCGTCGTGCACCCAGATCTCCGAGGGCGCGATCCCCTGGGGTGCGGCCATGTCGAGAAATATCTCACCCACGTCATCGTATACGAAAAGGGATGAGCTCCCCTGCTCCGCCCCCTCCCGAAGCGCCGCTGCAAAACGGGGGTCGTCCACCGACATTCCGCAGCGCGCGCAGACCCGCTGGCCGAAGGCAAGGTCGGGAGGGCCGGTCTCAGGCTCAACAGCGCCGCCGCAGGCCGCCAGAAAAAGCAACGTCAGGACGACGACATGCCGCCGCGCCCCGCGCCTCACCGCACGTTCTTTCGCGAGAAGGCGACCCACGCCAGCCCGAGGGGGGCGAGCGTCCACGCCGCAAGGATGGCCACCAGGACGCCGGCGAGTCCGGCCCCGTAAGCGGTGACGGCGTACATTCCCGCCGGCCCGAGCAGATCCAGCGTCGCGTTCAGCCCCAGAAGCGAGGCAATCTTGAAGGCCTGCACGGGATTCGCCATGGCGAGACCGAGGAGCGCGGGCGTCGAGATCTTCATGATAAGCGCCGATCCCATGAGCCCCAGATCGCCGAGCAGCACCAGTCCGAACCAGACGAAGATCGCGACTCCCGTCGCAACGCCCGCGCGCGCGGATAAGGACGAGATGAGAAAGCCGAGCGCCAGCATTGCGATGGCGAACAGGAACGCCACCCCCACGAGCCAGGCCAGCAGCGCGGGGGGCGCGGCCGCAGCCACGTAGGGCGAGAGCAGAAGCGCCGAGCCGCCGAATCCCAGTGTGAGCGCGCCCAGCAGGGCCAGCGAGGCGCCGAGAAACTTGCCCGTGATCACCTCGGTGCGTGAGACCGGCTGCGCCAGCAGAAGGCCGAGCGTTCCTTTCTCGGCTTCGAGCGCGATGCTCTGGGCCCCGATGGTGAGCGCCATGAGCGGCACAATGAGAATCACCAGGTTGATGAGGCCCGCTGCGGTTCGCCCGAAGGCGGCGAACCCCACCAGATCGGCGCCGCCGAGCGAGAGGAAGGACAGCCCCGCGGCGAGCGCCGCGAAAGCCAGCGCGTAGAGGGCGAACCACCGGCTGCGGAGCGCGTCGCGCAGC
>JAUYMQ010000565.1 GCA_030698575.1 Deltaproteobacteria bacterium | reverse complement strand
ATCACCCCGCTGCAGCACGAGCTCTTCGCGGAGCGCGGGGCGAAGTACTTGGCGGTGGTGACCAATCGGCCGGCGCCGGAGGAGGCCGCGGCCCCCCGAGGCGACGAGATGAGCGCTCCGGATCTCGTGCGCTGGCACTGGGAGAAGGCCGGCACCATCGAGCACGTGCACCGGAGCATGAAGGACGAGCTGGGCGCCGGGGTGCTGCCCAGCCAGCGGTTCGGCGCGAACGCGGCGTGGTTCCGCATCAACGCGATCGCCTACAACCTCCTGACCCTGCTGAAGCGCCGCGCCCTGCCGGAGCGCTTCCGGCGTGCCCGGCCCAAGCGGCTGCGATTCGAGATCTTCAACGCCCCGGCGCGTCTGTCGGTCCACCAGAGCCAGCTCATTGCCACCCTCTCCGTGAGGAGCGAGCGAACCCGGGAGTTGGTCCTCGCTCGGCAGCGCCTGCTGGCGATCCGCCAGGCCCTCGGCTAGTCGCCGGCGCCCATCCGGCAGCCGCCGCGGCGCGCCGCGCAGGGCCTCCGCGCTCGTGCCGTCACCCGCCCTCAGGCCTCCCCGCGTTTTTTCACCGCCGCCCGGCCGGTCTCGGCACCCCTTAGAGCGGAGTTATGGCGTCACCGTAGCTCTTGACAGTGGAAGTCATATCAACGGCCAGGACTGACCCGCGGCGCAATCGAGCGTCAACGCGCCGTCGGGTCCAGTCCGTGTTAGGTGGCCTGCGGCGACGGCGTCCAGATCTCACCCTCGATCTTGCTCAGCGCGTCGCCCGAGGGCAGGCCCTGAAATTGCTCGAAGTGTGTATCCATGGCCAACGCGGAGATCGCTGCGTCAAACGCGTCTTCCGACCTGATGGCCGCCGCCGAACACGCCGCCAGCGGACTTCCGCGTCGCTGCGCCAAGTACTCCGCTCTGGCGGCCTCGGAACTCTTCACGACTGCACCCGTAAGAACTCGCGGGTAGATCTCAACGACCAGCTGATCACTTGGGGCGTCGAACGGCCAGACGGCGAAGCCCTCTTCACGAATCCGCGAAAGAAAGGGCATGCCACGGATCGATCCGGTACCGACGGCCCCAGCACCGCCGATCTGGAACGTCGACTTCGGTCTGATGCTATTCGTGGCGCCAACCTGTTCCTCGGTTCTACGAAAGTCTGTTTCGAGGGCCGGTTTCCGCTTGCCTGGTCGGCCCCAGAACGGCCAACTGCATTCTCGAAGCCAGCGCTCTCCTTCCTCCCGAACGACGCCCCACACTTCGATGGCGTTGGAAACCGACTGCGTGCGGCAGAACCAGGATGGGAACGAAAAAGCAAAATCCAATCCGACGATGGTACGCTCGTCGGTCCCCAAGTGCCGCAACAGTTCGTCAAGAGCGTGGTCTCTGGAGTCGAGCGGCTCCAGACGCCGCAATGAACCGTCGACGGCCTCGGCGATCCAGATCTTGCCAGCGGGCTTCTTCGCCCCGGACCAGTCAATGGCAACAGCAGTCACGGGCCGCCTCACTCAAGCTCCGACCACCTAACGTGAATTGGACCGCTCATCGCCTGGCCAGGCGACGGCCATTTCTGCGCACTTCCTTCGCTGCCCGATGCCGTCGAAACAGTACTGCGATCGCCTCGCCCAGTCTTGTCTCTTTGCGGATCTCCTTCCTCGCGACGATGCCGAGCGTCATGACCTTCCGAATGAGAGACGAGTTCCAGTGCCACCGCGCTCGATTGCAGATGTGGCACGCAGCCAGGTAGTTGGCAGCATTGTGTCGGCCACCCCGCGCCCGGGGCAGCACGTGGTCCGCTCCCCACTTCGTGCCGAGGGGGCCACCACAAACGTGACAGCGCCCCCCTGTCTTCTTCCGAATCTCTTTGCGAAGCCTGGGCGACAAGGAGGATCGCCTGGCGGTCTTCACGACGCAATCTCGTAGGTCATGGGGTTCTCACATCGGTCCAACGTCGGCGCTCAGCAGGCGGGGCGAGCAACGCGAGCCTCGATCTGCTGGAGCGGCTTGTTCGGCGTCATCTCGTAGGGTGAGCGCGGGTCGCACACCATGACACAAGCTCTCTCTGCTCGGCAGTCTCCGGATGAGAACCGATCATTGACACGGCCTTCTGCGCCTCTGCCGGCGGTTGGCCAAGAGCGAGAAGGACACACGTCGCGAGCGTTCCGGTCCGGCCGATGCCGGCTCCGCAGTGGATAAGAACTCGCCCGCCGGCCTTCAGCCGCGTCGCGATCCTCGAGGCGAGGGACCAGAAGGCCTCGCGATCGCCAGAGATTCCAAAGTCGGGGATCGGGAACGGCTCCACCGAGCACGGAACCGTCTTCGCGTCGAGGGCCGCTGCATACGACGGAGACTTGGCTCGGACCTCCTCGGACGCGGCGAGGCAGACGATGGCCTGGATGCTGTGGATTCGAACCTCCTCCCAGGCCTGCTCCAAAGGCTCGCGCCGCCCAGGCATGCTGTGAAGCCAGAGGCTACCGGCCACGTCGCTGGGTAGTGTGACACCACGAAACACCCTCAGGGCCTCCTCGTTGTGTACGCCGAACGATCGCGGTGAGCGGCGCGCGGCGCGCGTCCGATCGAGCGTGGCGTTCGCTGGTGGCCTTCTGTCACAGGTCCTCGGATTGCAAGCCGGTCCGCTTCGCGATCCGGGCCAACATACGGGGGCCGATCTCCTCGTCGTCGTGAAACGCAAACACGAAGTCGGCCCAGCCTGCACGGGAAAGCGTTCGGTGAGAGCCCGACTGACGCTTGACGACCCACCCAATCCTCAAGAGCGCCGCCAGTACCCGCCGAGCGCGGGTACTCGGCCAAGCGCTCATGCTGCGTTGAAGGAGATGCTCACCAGGTCGGGGCCGGCTTCGCCATGCTCCAGGCGCTCAGCGATAACTCTGAGGGCGAGAGCCTGAACCTTTGCGACGGCCCCTTCCTGAGTGTCGCCGTACGCGAGGACGCCAGGCAGCTCGACCACTTCTGCTAGCCACCGGCCGTCGTCCTCTCGCTCGATCTCGACCTTGAACGTGATCAACGCCTCACACCCCCCGGATCAGCAGTATACGCCGACGGCTCCGACCAGCGGACTTCGCCAGCATCCAGCGATCGTGAATTCGGTGGACCCATCCAGATACGGTGACGCAGCGTGTGCTGCAGTAGAGCGGCCCGAGGGGGTTGGGAGCCTGAGAGCAAGATCAGCGTGGAACGGCGGCACGGTGCGGAAGCCCGTCGCGCGGACGGCGTCGTTGCTGTGCGGAACCGTCGAGTCGGGTCCGAAGGGGCGCAGCGCCGGCCGAGAGTCAGGCGCGCCATGGGCCGAAGATCCGGTCGACCATCCGGATGCTGTCTGCGATCAGGACGCTGGCCCGCTCCGCCACGATGCGGACACTATAGGTCCTCGTCGCGGCGGGTGCAAGGATGGGCCCGACATCTCGGGGGACGCAGGACGGCTCAGGCCTGGCGGGCGGTCTGTGCTACGGTGCGCTACATGCGATACGGCCGGGGCGATGTGGGGGTGCGCGAGCTGCGCCAGAACCTCAGCGTCTATCTCAGGGCGGCAAGGCGGGAGCCAGCCTCGGCGCCAGAGAGCGCGGCCGCCGCGTCGCCGTGCTCGCCCCCGCCGGCGAAGGAGCGACGGTGCTCGACCGGCTGATCGCCGCGGGGCGGGCCACGCCGGCCCGGGCGGATCTGCTCGATCTCGGCCCGCCCCGCGGCCGCCGGTCCTCCCGCAAGGCAAGCCGCGCCCTGTCGAGGCTTCGCGACGAGCGCCGCCCGTGACGCTCGTCTATCTCGACTCCTCGGCGCTCGTGAAGCTGGTCGTCGCCGAGCCCGAGGCCACCGCGCTGGCCGTCCGCGAGGATCTGGCGACCGTCGTGACCTACGATCGGCGGCTCCTTGAGGCCGCAGAACTCGTCCACCTGGAGGTCAAGGCGCCGGCCTGACGAGCGCGACGCCTCTGGCGACGGAGAACAGGACCCATGCGGGACTACCCGATCATCGACACCCGCACGCGCACGTTCCCGACGCGAGAGGTCGGCCGGCAGGCCATCCAGGCGCTCCCCCACCCGGGCGCCTCCGGGATCGTCGAGGATTTCCTGCCGGATCTGGCCGCCGCCGGGTTCGCCCGCGCAGT
>JAUYMQ010000549.1 GCA_030698575.1 Deltaproteobacteria bacterium | reverse complement strand
TCTACGAGTAGTTCGACATTGGCCGGCGTCACCCACCCGAGTCCGCGCCCGGTGAGATTGGCGGACCCGACAAGGCAACGGTCCCCGGAACGGTAATACTTGGCATGTAGATGAGGATGAACGAGCAGTTTGCCGCCGGGGCGGCCCGTGACGTTCTCAAGAATCTCAATATCGCAGACGCCTGCCGCAATATCATCCGGAAGCCAGCGGGTAATGCAGGTCAGCCCGGACGCGGCGTCGGGGAGTGCGGCGATCAATCTTCGGAGTGCGTGGGATTTGATGTAGGGCGCCGCGATGAGGACGCCCCCTGATGCGGTACGCATGATATCCAAAACAGCATCGCTCGGCAGCACGACGGACATTTCATTCGTCGTCTTCTGTCAGGAAAAACCGCGCCATCTTCCCCCATTCCTGGCGTGTCTCGAAAAGCCTGTTCTGCTGTCGGACCTCTTCCATTTCGTAACGGGCCCAGGCGGCGAATAGCAGCTCAAGGGTATCGGCCGCCTTATGGACACGGTCGATAAGCTCGCTATCGGTTTCCTCGCCGATCTCGGGCTGGAGTGACTCTATGAGTTGCTCGTAGAAGGGATGATTGGTGTTGAAGACGATTGCGGTCAGCCCCCCTTGCTTATGCTCAACGTTGAAGAAGGCATAGCCTTCCATCGCCTTCGTCAGAAAAACCACCTTGCGCTTGCGGGTCAGCGTTGCGTCCGCGATTTCACGGGCGACGTCTTCCGAATAGTGCTTGTCCTCTTGTAGGTCCTCTTCGAGTTTCTGTCGGTCTTCTTCTCTGAATTGTTCCTTATCGTACTCCGTTTCATGGCCTTGCTCGGCCCTCTCGCGGAACTTCGTGGTGGCGAGGTCTTCGACCGTCGGCTTGTCGTGGCGATCGGTTTTAGTGCGGCGACCGGCTGTTTGTTTCTTGAGCCGACCTCGCACTTCCTGGATCTGCTGGCGGATGTGATCCACGATCGGCAAGAGCAGGGCGCGCGGATCTCCTTCGCCTTGAACGCGCTCACGAAACTCGGACATCGACTCGCCGGGGTTCGCCTCGGCACGCCAGTCAAACTGGGCCATGTGAGAAAAAATGGTTGTGCTTTGCTTGTTGTTGGTGACTCCAAACACCTCATCAAGTGCCGGCGGAAACTCAACTTCAACACCCCACCAACGTTCGGTCGGATCGTAGCTGTTGGTCCAGCCGCTATCGAGGTCGAGTTCACGCCCTGCTCTGACGACTGAAACGCCAAGATTCTTTGCGGCGTGCTTGCCATAGGGTTTGGCGCCGCGATCGCTTCGGTCATCCGGGACGGTTTCCGGGCGCGCCCAGCTCATGCGCACGATGACATCGTGTTTTGCGCCGCCATACTCGATGGTAAAGACCTCGTCGTCGTCACCCCAGCGCTGGAACATAGGTTCCTTGTCGAACGGGGCGGGCGTAGAGGAGTTTTTCATCAGGTAGAGCGGATCATTGACGCGCACATACTGATCGAATGTCGGCTCGTCATCCTCAAGCGCCACAAGCCGTATCGCTAGCCGGCCATCGTCTATGAACTTGCGGTACATGCGGCCGACGAGCGTCTCGGTGTGCCGCAGTGTGGCCGGCGCTCCGCGCCATGTGAGCCTGTGTTCATCGAATTTTGTCCAGACGACAAGCGTACCGGTGGTATCGACGATATCGGAGCGCGCTCTCCACTCTTCGGGAAGGGGCTGCGCGACCGGGAACGGCACGGCGTAGAGCCTACGGCCTTCAATTTCATCCACGTCGAGATAGGTGTAGAGCGCATTGTCCGGCCCGTTTTGCCACGTCCAGACCTCGACGCGGCGGCACTGGGAGATAGACGAGTTCGGCAGACCCATGCCGAACCGGCCAATGCCACGGCGGTCGGTCAAATGGGTGCCATTACCAAACTGCAACGCGAGCCGCAGAACCTCCGGGGTCATGCCCTCGCCATTGTCGAGAACGCCAATGGCGCTCATACGGCGCCGTTCCCGCTGATTGACCAGCTCGTATCCCTGTATACAGATGACATCGACGCTGCGCGCTTTTGCTTGGACCGAGTTGTCGATCAGCTCCGCGAGCGCATAGGCCGTGTTGCGATACCCGCTGTCGCGCATCGCGCGGACAGCAAGTTCCGGCGGTATGATTTCACCCTCTAGCCTCTGTGGCGCGTCAGCCTGGTTCATGCCAAACGTCCTCCCAATTTTTGAATGCGTCAGCGATGCTGCCGAACCCCGGCAAATGGGGATCGGCAACGGTCACGATTTCGGCTTCCGCATTGCCGCCTGCTCGCGGCCCCCGGGTCGCTCGCCCAACCATCTGGCTGTACAGGACTAGGGACTTTGTGGGGCGGGCAATGACCGCAGCGCTTGTCGCAGGGGCGTCAAAACCGGTCGTCAGCACACCGTAATTGATTAAAACCATAGAGCGATTCGCATTGCTTCTGAAACGCCTAATGATTCTTTCTCTCTCCGAAGAATTAGTCTGCCCTGTGACGACATCTGCGTCGTATTCGCGAGCCGTCAGGATTGCCGCGAGCAAACGCGCATTCTCAACGGACGGGGCAAACACGATGATCCTGCGGTGCCGGCCTATTAGGTCTTCAACGGCAGCGATGATTTTCAGGTTGCGCTGCGTATCTGTTCCCAACCTCTCCAGAAGACCTTCGGGAATGTCGATGGAGTCGGAGAGTTCCTGCACATCTTCGTCAGACAGTTCGAGCCCGCCCCCGGA